>CANJYI010000022.1 GCA_947478975.1 Chthoniobacteraceae bacterium | reverse complement strand
TCGGCGTTGCTCAGCAGCAGCGTGCCGGCCTGGAGCAGCGAACCGGGCCGAGCGGTGGTGAAGTTGATCTTGAGCTGGGCGTCCAGGAGCGAGCCACCTGTGGACTGGACTTCCACATCATTGATGGCCTGGATGCGGTCGTTGCCGCCCGGATCAAAGGCGAGCACCGCGTTGTCGAGTGCGATGATGCGGCCCGAGGTGTAGGTGTACTCGGCCAGGTTCGGGGAGTTGACGGTAAGGTTGAGCTGTGCGGCTCCATTCTGGCTGGCGTTGAGATAGACCAAGTTGGGGTTGCCAGAGGTGCCCACGTTTCCGAGGCCGCCAAAGGTGCTCAGGGTCAGCTGCCCTTCGTTGACGACCCAGCCCTTGTTGTAGCCGAGGCCCGTGCCGCGGGCCGCATCGCCCTGGTCCTTGGCGATGGTGAGCACGCCCGTGCCGAACTTGGTGATCCCAGTGGCGGAAATGTCCCCGGAAAGCGTCACCGCGGCGCTGTTGTAAACGGGCAGCTCGTACTGGCCGGAAGTGCCGGACTTGATGTTTGGTTGGATCGTATTGGCACCGTAGACAAGCAACCCGCCGCCCGCCGTGCCGCCGCTGAGGGTGAGGGTGTTGAACTGGCCCGCGCCGTTGCTGAGGTTCTGGTTGGTGCGCAGGGCGTACACCGAGACGTCGTTGGCCAGGGTGGTGGCGGCGGTGATGTCCAAAATTGCGGTCCCTGCTGTGAGCGTTCCGCCGGTGATGGCGGTGGAAAGGGTGCCCGTGGCCAGCGTCAAGATGCCCGTGGTGTTGATGAAGCCGGTCGCGCCGTAGGTGACGAACTGGTTGTCGGTGGCGTTGACGAAGTAGGCGGGCAACATGCCGTTGGCCACCGAGGTGCCGCCCGTGACGAGAATCCTCTGTCCCCCTGCTCCGGAGGTGCCCAGGGAGAGGGTGGTCGGAACAAAGGCGAGCGTGGCGGCGCCCGAGCGGGTCAGCGTGCCGGCAGTGTTCAACGCGACGGTGCCGCCGGTGGTGGTGATCCTTGCCCCGCGGGCGAAAGCGAGGGTGCCCGTGTTTTCCGTGAGCGTGCCGCCGGCGATCCCGGTGAGGGTGAGCATCGCGCCATTGAGCGAAAGCGAACCGGTGTTGGAAAGCCGGTCGGTACCGCTGCCGAGGACATAGGCAAGGCTCACACCGGCGCCCGGATGCAGGGTCAACGTGCCCGCATTGGCGACGCTGCCGGTGCTGCCGGTGATGGCGAGGGTCCCGAAGACGTCCAGCGCCCCGGTGCCTACGGCGGAGGTGGCGAAGGTGGTGCCGGTCGAGAGCGTCAGAGTGCTGCCCCGTGCGATGGTGGTGCCGCCGGTGTAGTTGTTGCTGCCGCCGGTGAGTGTGACATTCCCGGGCGAGGCCAGCGAACCGATCAACACGCCGTTGGAACCGGTGAGCACGTTGGTGCCGCTCAGCGTGAGAGTCTGGCCGGCTGCGCCGATCCGATACAAGCTGCCCGCACCCGCTCCGAGGCTGGCTGCCGAGTAGGTCGCAGCCGCAACCCCTCCGAGTTGAAAATACCCGTCGCCGATCGTTCCCATATTCAGCGCGGTGCCTTGCGTGGCCGACAACAGAAGCAAGCCGGTGGAATTTGAGGAAATCACGGAGGACGGATCCAACGCGGCACTGAGCTGGACCTGGCCGGGGCTGGCCGCCGTGCTGCGGACTTCGACCTTTTGCCCTGCGGCAGTGTTGATCTGACCCAGCGCGTCGAGGGTCAAAATGCCGCCGGGATTGAGGAAAATGTTGCCGATCCCGGCCTGGGAAGTCGCGTTGCTAAACCTCAAGGCTGCCCCTGGATTGACGTACACCCCCCCTGAAAAGGCCGTGCTGCCGTCCGCATTGATCCAGGTATTTCCAGCACTCAGAGACTGCGAACCACTGAAGTAGAGCCAGCCGCCTCCGGTTTTGATGAGAGAGAGTCCCGCCCCAGAGTCAGACACGTTTTGGATGCTGGGATTCAGTCCAGAAGCCGCGTTGATGGTGGGCAGACCCGTAATTTGGACACTCCCGAGCAGCATGGAAGCTGATCCGCCGTTGACGGTGGTCAATACCTGGCTACCCAGCGTCACCTTGTTAAACACAACGGTGTTCAAGCCAGTCCCCATGTTTCGGTTCACAAGGAGCGATGCGTTCCCGGTCAGCGTCACGTTGTTGGGGATGGTATACGTCTTCCCCGATTCGCTGGAGCCGCTGTCCAAAAGAACGTTCAATTGGCCGCCCGCGAGCGTGATCGCATTTGTACCCAGCGCGCTAAAGGAAGAGGTTCCGCTCATCAGTGTCCCACCGCCCAATGGCGCCACCGCAACGGCTTGTAGTGTCCCTGCCTGAACCAGAATCCCGCCTGTGAACGTATTGCTGGCGGTGGGAGCCGTGACGGCCACACCAAGGGTCAGATTATTGCCGCCTTGTTTGACCAGGGTGCCGGCGCCGCTCACCAAGCCGGCCAGGTTGACGTTTGAGCTACTGCCCACGAGGAAGACTGCGTTCCCCGCAGGACCGAGGTTGGTGGCCCCGTTGATCTGCAGGGTGTTTCCGGTCCCGGTGAACTTGATCGTCTGCCCCTGGTCGCCGGGGGCTCCGCCGAAGGTAAGGTTGCCGTAATTGCCGCCCCAACCGAGGTTGTTGTTCTGGTTGCCGTTGGAAATGTTGACAAAGGCGTTTCCAGCCTGAACCACCACGTTGTTTGCGTAGCTGTACCCCGTGTTTCCGAGGGTCAGGGTGGTGTTGTACCCGTTCATGATCACGGTGCCGCCCACGCCGCCCGCAGAACTGTTCGAAGTGGTACCAACAAAAGTAAGGCCCCCTTGGTTGAGGGCGATGTTCCCGGTGAACCCGGTGTTCTCGGCGTTCAGCGAGAGGAAACCCAACCCGCTCTTGGCGATGCTGTCGGCCGTGATGGCTCCACTCAAGGCCAGGGTCTGGCCGCTGGCCACGTTGATAAGGGCCTCCTTCGAGCCGGCCGCGCCCGAGGGGTTGAAGGCCACGGTGGCCGAAATTGTGGGGCTGTTGGCAGCCGCGATCAGACCGCCGCTGGCGATGGAGACGGCACCATTCGTGATCCCTTGGTCCACGCGTAGGGCGTAGGCGTTGAGCGTGTAACCGGTCAAAGTGAGGCCTGCCGTGGTCAACTGTACCCGTTCCGTGCCGGTGCCGATGTTGGCAGAAGCGGCGCCACCCGTGTTCACGAGGCTGAAGCCTGCGTTGGTGAAGCCGAATTCGCCATAGGTAAGGAACTGGCTGTCCGCGGCGTTCCACATCCAGGGGGCGACCATGCCGTTGGTCAGGGTGGGGGCGGTGGCGAGCAGTACGCGCTCGTTGATGCCCAACTGCCCGGCCGTGGCCGGTTGGATGGAGAGAATCCCGTTGTTGCCGGTCAGGCCCGGGTCGGTGGTGGTAGCGGCATTATTGATCCCGCGACTGAGGCCGGCAAGGGAAAGGGTAACAGTGCGTCCCGCGTTGGTCGCCTGGGGCTGGAGCGTGGAGCCGCCGGAGGCCGTGAGCGTCCCGACGGCCTCCACCAGATCGGAAACCGCACCCCCGCGCGCCACGAGGCTGCCGCCATCCAGGGTGATTGGATTGGAGGCGCCCCACCGGCTGACACCCGCTGCCGCTTGGTCAAAGTAACTGTCCAGCCGCAACGTGCCACCGGTGCGGAGGGTGGTGGGTGTGCTGCCGAGCGTGGCGGTGCCACCGACAATGAGCGTGGCGTTTCCAAGAGTCTGGATGCCGCTGGTGGCGAGGTTCCCGCGGAACTCAAAGGTGCTGCCGGGGTTGACCAGGGTCAGGCCGGTGTAGGACTGGGCGGTGTTGAACACGACAGTGCCGGTTCCGTTGGTGGGTGTGACGCCGGAGCCATTCACCAGCGGAGCACCGATGACCAGGTTGTAGGCGCCCGTGAGCTGGTTGGGCACGCTCCCCGTTGCGCCGGGGGCGAGGCCGACGTAAAGGATGGCGCCGCCACCGCCGAGGCGGTAGGTGGCCGGAGAACCCAGCCCGTTGAAGGCTGCGCCCGGAGTCAGGTCGGTCCCGTTAAAGGTACCGTTCATCCCCTGCCCGTTGGTGGTGGAACCCAAAAACCAGTTGCCGTCGCCGAGACTGCCCAGGGGCAGCGACCGGGTGTAGAGGGAGTTGATGGCCAGCACGCCAGCGCTGGTGGAGGGAGCCGCAAGGAGGCTGTTGGCGAAGGCTCCCACGGTGGGCGCCTGCGGGCCGCCGGTGAAGGGGGCGCGCAGGTTGTAGGAAGCGATCGGCGAATTGTCCGCGATCCCCACCACGGCGTAACTGGCGAGGTTGCTGCGGACATCCACGAGCTGGCCGGCGTTGAGGTTGCCCGTACCGCTGAGGAAAAGGCGGGCGCCGGGCTGAATGTTGATGTTGCCCAGGCCGGTCTTAGCCGTGGTGTTGAGAGTGCGCACCCCCCCCTGATAGCCGGCAAAGTAGGTGTCCCCGCCAGCGAGCACCAAACCGCCGGTGGCCGTGTTGCCCGTGGAGTTGGTGTTGATGTCCAACTCGGAACCGCCCTGTTTGAAGAAGGTGCCGTTGCCGGTGATGGTCCCGTCAATGGTCAGGAAGCCTGGGTTTACATTCAATGCCGCGTCCCTCCCCAGCAGCGCCAAACCGCCAGTAAACTCAGAATTGTAGCTATTCCCGATGTTTTGTTGGAGCTGCGCGCCGCCCATGGCGCCGCCGAAGCGAAGCTGGCCGAACTGCACTGTTTTGAACGAGGCGTTTGCGATACGATCCAGACTGAGAACCACATTGGAACTCGGCACGAAGCTGCCGGAGGCAAGTCCAAGTGTGGAACCGATGATGAGCGGATTGTTGGCGAAGGTGGTCAGCACCTGTGCGTCGCCGAAGGAGTCGCCGTCGTGGCGCATGTTCAGCGTGGCACCGCCGTTGAGCAGGATCGGGGTGCTCCCGGACCCGAGCACGTTGGCGTTGTCCCCGTTGGTGGTGCGAATTTCCACGGTGCCCTGCAGTGCGTTCAGTGCGGAGAAGCTGTTGGCGGCGACGCCCGCGGCCGGCGTGCTGAGGTAGAGGACGCCCGCGCCCACCTTGGTGAGCGCCGAGCCCGTCCCCAGGATGCGACCGGCAAGGAACAGGGCGCCCGCATTGCTCACGAGCGTGTCTCCCGCCATGGAGAAGGTTCCTGCCACCAGCAGCCCGTTGGTGGTGGTGCCCACGTTGAACACAGGCGCGTTGACCGTGAGGTTGTTGATGGCCGCGTAGGTGTTCGTTGCGCCGCTGGCGACCGAAATGGTGCTGGTGGTGTTCGGCCCGCCCAGGTTGCTGGTGCCGGCGACAGTCACGTTGTAACCGCTGCCCGGTCCGTAGGTCAGAACGAGCTGGTTGGCGATGACCTCGGCGCCGGCGCCCGGGGCGTTGAGGTTGAGGATCCCGCCGGCCAGCGTCACCGGGCCCGTACCCAGCCCGTTGTACTGGCTCACGGTGAGGGTGCCTTGGGGCGTGTAAGCTCCGTTGGCGCTGGTGATGTTGCCGGCGCCAATGGTGGTGCCGCCGGTGTAGGTGTTGTTGTAGCCGAAGGTCAGCGAGCCAATCCCCGAAAGACGCAGGGCGGTGCTGCCGCTGAGGAGCCCGTTGAAGAACGAGGTGATGCCCTGTTGCGGCGCGATGGTGAGCGTGGCGGCGGCTCCGCTGTTGAACACATTGCCCGTGGCGGCGGTGGCGGCGGCGTTCCCGCCAAGTGCGGCAAAGCTGAGGTTCTGACCCGCCAGATCCAGGCTGCCGGAATCCATGGGTGCGAGGTTGATGACGCCGGCGCTGGGAACACTCGACTGGCCGGCGAAGCTGAGCGTGCCCTGGTTGATCTGCAAGGTCCCGATGATGGTGGTGCTCGGCGCCATGAGGCTCCCCGTGCCGCTCAGCAGCAGTGAGCCGGGGCCCGACTTGCTAAAGTTGCTGGCGGTCAGGCTGCCCGAAAGCGTGGCAGTGCCCGTCTGCCCGTCGCGCACATAGACGATGGCCTCCTTCGCCACCCCGAGCGTGCCGAAATAAACATTGGAGCTGACCACTGGCGCGGTGGCGCCGTTGAGGATGAGGCCCCCCGCGTTGATGCGCAGCAGCGAGGTGGCGTCGGTCGGAGTGATGTTGGCCGAAGTGCGTACCGCAAGAATATCGACGGCCCCCGTGCCCACAGCGGTGGAGACGGACAGGTTGGCCAGGGAGGTGGCCGCGGAGGCTGTCAGAGAGGCGGTGCTGGTGGCGGCCTGGAGCGTCAGCGTGCCCCCGGCGAGGTTGGCAAAGTCCACATCCTGGCCTGCCCCGGGGAGCCGGATGAAGACGTTGGGGGTGGCGAGCATCCCGCTGGCGGCGGTGAGGGCGGAGCTGGTGGTGACGCGGAGGGAGCCGGCGCCCAGGGTGCCGAAGTTGGCGGTGTTGGAAGTCAGGAGGGTGAGGGTGCCCAGGTTGTTCCGGGTGAGCGCCGTGGCGGTCAGCGTGGAGGTGGAAATGGAACCGTTGAGCTGGATGTAGGAGCCACCGCCGAAGTTGATGATGGAGACGGTCATCGCCTGCGCAACAGAACCCCCATTGAGAGCCAGCACCCCGCCGTTGATGGAGACGGCTCCCGTGCCAAAAGGGGTTCCGCCCGTGGCGGTGGTGCTCACCGTCCCACCGGTGACGCCGGCAGTCTGGTTTGCGGCGGTGGCCAGCGGTGCGCCGCCGATGATCAGCGAGCTATTGGCGTTGTTGAGCGTGCCGACGGTCGGCGGATTCAGCGCGAGCACGCCGTTGCCGGTTTTGGTAAGGGCTAGCGCGCCGGAACTCGCCGTGCCAACGGTCAGGACGTTGCCTGCCGTGACGTCGACGCCGCTCGCCGCGGTGAGCTGGAACTGCCGAGTGGTCGAATACGTTCCATTTACGCGCAACACCCCTCCCGCCAAAACAGCCGCGGAGGTCCCGGTTGACAGATTGTTGTCTGCGCTGATCTGGACCATCCCTGCTGTGATGCTTAACGGCAGACTGAAGGTGTTAGCCCCTGAAAGGACAAGGGTTCCCAGCCCTGTTTTGCTCCAAGAATTTAATGTGTTACTACTGCTCAGCGCGCCAGCCAGCGTGACAACCCCCTGCGTTGTGTCCACCTTCAGTGTTCTAGACTGGCCTGAACCGGAGTTGTTTACATTCAGAGCGGAACCGAGTGTCAGATTGTAGCGCCCGCCGAAATAAACAACCACGCTGCCATTCCATTGCAGGCCGTTAAGGGTGTTTGCCACGACCCGGTCCGCACCGTAGGCCTCCAGCACTCCTGATTCACCGCTAGTGCCCACGCTCAAAGATACCGCCCCGGTCCCAAACGGTCCGCTCAGGATGGCCGAAGGGCTCGTGGCCGGCCCGATGAAGGCGCTGTCCGCGCCGATCTGGACGCGGGCCTGCCGGATGTTGGTGCCGCCGGAGTAGGTGTTGGTGCTCACCCCGTTGACGTTGCCGCTCAGGCGCACACTGCCCATGGGCACCGTCCCCGTGTTGGACAACTGCAGGACACCGGCGCCCGTCACCGGGCCGGCCAAATCCACAACGCCGCCGACAAAGGAACCAGCTCCGAGGGTGCTCGCACTATCCACCGTCAGCGTCACGCCGCTGGCAAGGTTGATGCCGCCGGTCACCGTGGAGTTGTACACGGACTGTCCGCGGAGGGTGGCACTGGCGCTGAAAATCATATCCCGTGCCATGGTGATCTGGCCTGCAAGGGCGATCGTGGCATTGGCACCCGTTACCAACAGGGGCGTGGCGCTGATCCCAAGGGCACCCGCCTCGTTGGGCCGGACGGAGGTCCCGAGATAAAGCGCCCCCGCGCTCACCGTGGTCGTCCCCAGGTAAGTGTTCAGTCCGCTCAGCATCAGGCCGTTATTTCCGGCCTTGATAAAGTTGGTGCCCACCGCCCCGGACATCACCCCCTGGAAGGTGGCGTCCCCACCGTTGGTGGTGATGGTCCGCGTCCCACCGACGCCGCTGGGGGAAAGGTTGATGCTGCCACCAAACACACCGTTCTGGGTACCCGCGTAATTGTTGATGGTAAACGCTTCGGAAACCATGCTCACGCGGTTTGCGTTGGGTAGACCGGTTTGGATGGCACCGCCGTTAAACACCAGGGTCGCGTTCCCGAGGGCGAAGGAATTGTTTGTGAAGAGCGTGGTATCGCGGTTCACAAACACCATGGCGTCCGAGGAGAGGTCATTTCGGTTCTGCAACTGCACCCCGCCGAGGCCGCCGTTCACATAGGCAAGACCCAGAGCGGCGTTTGGCGTGGTGATGGCCCCGAGTTGCACGTTTGCAGTGCCTGTCAGGACGTTTTCATAGGCCCCGCCGCCTAGGAAGAGGTAGCCCGCAGAACCCCCGCCGCCCAGCCTGTACACAGGCGTTGTCGGCGTGGCGCTGGTGTAAATCGGCGCGGTGGAAACCGTATCGGCCGAACCCGGGGAAAGCACCGGGTTAAAGTAAACCGCTCCGGACTGGTAGCCGTTGCTGCTTGCGTTAAGCGAATTGCCGAGCCACAGCCGCCCGCCCCCAAGTGCAGCCATGTTCAAAGTCTGCGTGTAGTTGGTGGTGTCCAACGAGAGTACGCCGGTGTAGTCGCCCGAGGTTTTGAAGAGGATCTGTCCAGGGGTGGCACTCGTGGAGGAGGTGCCGTCGACCACCGTGAAGGCCGGCGGCGCAAAATTGCCGCCCAGTCCGAGTCCGCCCAGCCCCTGGCCGTCGGTCAGGATGGTGACGGCGTTGCTGCCGCCGGTGGTCAAGTTGCTCGGGTCGGCGATGCGCAGCATGGCTCCCGGGTTGACTGTGACCGGACCGGTTCCGAAAGGCGTGCCGGTGCGTGTGAGGGAACCTACCAGACTGACGTTTGTCGCGGTGACGTCCCCGTTGATGACGGTTCCCAGGGAGTAGGAGTTGGAACCGCTGGCCAGCAGCAGGGAGGCAGGCCCGTACTTGGTCAGCAGCCCGCCGGAAACGGTGCCTCCAAAGACGGAATTTGCCGTGGCTCCAGCCGCGGTGACGATGTTGTTGGCATGCGCGCCCAGGACGGTGGCACCCGCCACATACACGTCCCTGAGGCTGAGGGTGACGCCGTTGCGCATGGATTCACCCGTGGGTCCGGCGGCGGCCCCTAGATCTGCAAAGACGAGGCTTTTGAGCCGTTGCAGGGAAGTGGTATTGAGGTTTGCCGCACCGATCACGGCGTTGCCGGTGGTGTAGCCGAAGATGGAGGAGTCCGCATTGACGTAGATGTCGCTGTTGAAGGTGGTCATGGCGCGGCGGAACCCGTCGGGGTTCTGGAGCAACGTGTTGGTGCCGAAGCCGGAGTCGACGTTGAGCTGGCCGCCGTTGAGAATGACGGGCTGGTCGCCGATGGGGCTGCGGACGAGGCCGGTGGTGCCGTCGAAGGTGTTTTGCAAATAGAGACCGCCGGCGTTCAGGGTCACAGGCGCGGTGATCGCCGTACCGGCGTTGACGCTTTGGATGACCAAGACTCCCGCGCCGGCCTTGGTGATGCCGGCCGCGTTGATCTTGGCGTTGAAGGTCATCGAGCCGGTCGTGTTGTAGATGACGGCCTCGGCGGCGCCGCCGGTTCCGAAATTGACCGTCAGAAGGTCGGGCACGTTGGAGGTCAGGTTGCCGACGGTGCTTGCGGCCGTGGCAATCAAACCGCCGCTGGCGATGGTCAGGGTGCTGGCCACGGCGGGGGCCGCCAGGGTGATGTTGCCCGTGGTGCGCAGTGCATAGGCGTTGAGGTTGGCGCCCGAAACGATGCTGGTCGCTCCTGTCACGTCCACCGTGTCTGTCAGGAGGGAGGAGGCCAGGGTGTTCGTGCTGTAAGTGATCTGCCCGAGGCCGGGGGAAGCGGTGAAGCTGATAAGGGGCTGGAAGCCTGTGTCGCCGCCGAAGGCACCGCCTGCGACGTTGTAGCCCACAAAGGTGCTGTTTTTCACGTCGATGATCCAGGGGGCGACGATGCCTGTGTTGACGACGCCGGTGCCATAGTTGGTGAGGCCGCCCAGGGTGAGGCCGGAACCGGAGAGGCTGCCGCCGAGCACGATGCGCTCCCAGGTGGTGGCGGTGGTGCTGGGAACACCAAAGGTGGCTCCCGTCCCGGGATTAAGCTGTAGCACGCCGGCGCCCGCGTAGTTGGAGGTCGACCAGCCGGCGGAGCCTGCGGCCGCGGGGCCCGTACGGGTCAAGCCGGCAAGGGTCAGGGTGGCGTAGCCCACCCCTGTTCCCCTGTTCACATTGAGCTGGCCCGCCTTGCTAATAGCGAGCGTACCGATGGTCTCACTGGCGGGCGCGTTCCCAGCGCCGGTGAAAGTGAAGTTCCCGCCGTTGAGTTGGAAGGTGCCGCTGTCGGTCCAGAGCCCTTTGCCGCCGGCCTGCTGGATGCCGAACTGGTTGGTGAGGACCACCGTACCTCCAGGGCGGAGGACGATGTTGTTACTGTTGAGCCCGGTCAGGCCGTTGACGAAGGAGGAGGCGATCCCGTTGTTTTGCAGGGTGCCATAGACTTCGACCGCTCCGCTGCCCAAGGGGGTCTGTCCGTTGGGGCCGGCGCCCGTTTCAATCTGGACGATGTTGTTTTTGGCGACCTGCATGCCACCGGTGAAGTTGTTGGAGTTGCGCAGGAAGACGCTGCCGAACTGCCCGTATTGTTGGGAGTTAATCACGTTGGCCAGGGGCGAACCGATCTGGACAAAAGTGGCGATCCCCCCGTTGTCGGTAAACACGTTGTCCGAGCCGGAAAAGCCGAAATTCCCGAAGGTCGCTCCGCTCCAGCCGCCGCCGCCAATCCGGTACACGGGCTGGTTGGCGAGGCTGGTGGAGAGGTCGGGGGCACCCGCCCCCAGCGTGGTGGCGGTGTAGGCTGCTTCGTTGTTCATCTTCAACCCGCTGGCGAGGAAGGAACGGCCGTCCCCGATCGTGGCCATGTTGAGCGCTGTGTTGAAGTAGGGCAGCGCCAGCCCCAGTTGGGTGCCGTAAGCGCTGCCAAAGGTGGTGGCGGTCAAAATGGAGGACGGATCGAAGGCAGAGTTGAGCGAAACTTCACCCATGCTGTTGCTGCGGCTGAGCACCCGCAGCGGTGCGCTGCCAAGGCTGTTGGAGCCCGCCAACAGGAGCTGGCCGCCGGGGAACACGCTCACCCGGCCCGTGCCCAACGGAGTGCCCGAATTCGCGGTGACCTGTACCTGGCCCGCAGTGATGTTGGTGCCGCCTGTGTAGTCGTTGAGCGGGTTGTCGAGGATGAGATTGCGGACCTGGCCGGAAGAGGTGACGCGGTTGAGGGCACCGGGCCCGGTCACCTTTCCGGCGAGTTCCAGGACCGTGTAATCGTTGTTGAGCGTGAAATTTGCGTAGGCGCCTGCGAGCGTGGCCGTCCCTGCCACGAGCAGCCGGGTGCTGTTGCCGCCGGTAAGGGTGAGCGTGTTTTCGGTGAGGGTGAGGTTGTTGATTTGGAAACGGTTGCCGGCGTTTGTGGTGAGCCAGTTCACGTCGATGGTTGCCGGACCACGCAGGTTGACGTTCACCCCGTTGGTGGTGGGGTTGCCGAAGATGACGGTGCCGTTGACGCCGCCGCCGTTGCTCTTGAGGCTCAGTACGCCGCCCACCAGGTTCACATCACCCGTGCTGGCGAAGGTGGCGCCGGGAGTCTCGAGCGGCACGGACGCGCCGTTCAATACGGGGCCGCCGCCCAGGGCGAACGGGTTGTTCACCGTCAGGCCGCCCTGATTGAGGGTGACGCCGCCGCTGAAGGTGTTGTTGCCCGCGTTGGTGAAGCTCGTATTCTGCGCGCCAAGCGTCAGTGTGCCGGTGCCGGATTTGCTGAGGGAAAGGGCGCTGCCCCCGTCCAGGATGAGGCCGGCAAAGGTGGTGCTGGTGGTTCCGTTGAGGGTGAGCACTGCTGCGGCGGTCCCGGCATTGGCGACGTAGCCACCGGCGGCGTTTGCGGAGTTGGCCAGGGAGGCGAAGGCCAGAGACTGTCCGGCCAGATTCAGGGTGCCGGTATCGTTGAGCACGAGTGCCGTGGTTTGGGGCACCAGCGTGTTGCTGCCTGCGAGGGTGAGGATGCCCTGCTGCACGGCGAGGGTCCCGGAAACAAAAGCGGTGCCGCTCAGCAACAGGTTGCCGGCTCCCACCTTGGTAAGGCCGTTGGCCCAGACGTTGCCGCTGATCGTCGGCGTCCCGCTCAAATAACCGCCGCTGGTATAAATCAACGCCTCCCCAGACGTCGCGCTACCTCCCGTCTGGTTCTGGGCGGGATCGCCGAAGATGAGGTTGGAGGAGATGACCGGGGCAGCGGCGCCCACCCCATTCAAAACGAGTCCGCCCATGTTTGCCGTTGAGACGCTCGTGATTTCGAGCGTCCCGCCCGAAATATTCGAAGCAGTACGCAACGCATAAATGCTGTTGAAACCGGAAAGCATCTGCGCCGCGGAAAGGTCGGCGATGCTCGTGGGTTGGAGGCCCGCGAGGGAGGAGACAGTGGAGCCCGCGTAGGGAGCGAGGCTTCCGCCGGAGACGGTGACAAAGCCGGCCGTGCCATCGGCGCCCACCCGGAGGATCGAGGGCGCCAGGATACCGTTGGTGAGGGCGCTGGCGGCGGCCACCCCGAAGATGTTGGTGGGGGTGAGCTGCTCGCTGGAGCCGAGGCGTCCGTTGGCATCGTTGACGGAGAGAAAGCCCTGGTTGGCGCGGTTCAGGTTGGTGAGGGCGAGTTTCGTGAAGAAGGAGGCGCCGCCGTCCTGGAGGCGCACCATGCCGCCGGCATTCATCGTGAGCGTGGTGGCGGTGGTGGTGGTTCCTACGTTCACCATGGGTTGGAAGAGGCTGAGGGTCCCGCCGTTGAGGGTCACGGTGGCGCCAGTGGCGAACGGCGTAGGCGTGTTGGAAGCAAACACCCCGCCGCCGCTGATGGTCACGGCTGCGGAGGTGGAGACGCCACCCGCAGCCAGCAGGGTACCAAGACCGGTTTTCACGATGGTGCTGCTGTTGACGCCGGTGGTGGTGAGGGTGGCTCCCGCGGCGACATCGACGGCGGCGTTGGTCAGGGCAAGGTTGCGGGGGGTGGCAAAGGAACCGGTCACCAACAGCGTTGCCGGCACCGTGGCGGAGGCGCCGCTGAAGGTCACCGCGCCGTTGGCCACGGTGTCACCCAGTTGTGCGTTGCTGCTCACGCCCAACACCCCGGCGTTGATGGTGACGGAAGCCACCGGATTGATCCCGTTCAAGATCAGGGTGCCCATCCCCGACTTGAGAAGCGCGCCCTGGCCGCTGAACATGCTGGAAGCGGCCTGGGTGAGTGCCAGGCCGGCGCCGATGTCGAAGGTGCCATTCCCGTTGAAGAGGTAGTTGCGGCTGGTGGTGAAGCTTGCCGAGCCTGCGGTTACCGGAACCGAGTAGCTGTAGAGCGGCTGCATCGGCACCGCGTTCCAGAAGCCGAGTCCGCCGCCGTTGAAAATGAGCTGCGAGGAAAGCGGGATGGAGGTGTCGTTGTTGACGACGATCACGCCTGCGTTGATCTGGGTGAAGGCGGGGGTGTAGGCGGCAGGGTTGCCGAGCACGAGCGGGCCGGCGCCCGCCTTGATAAAGTAGGTCGAAGCCGCCGCCCCGCTGCTGACCGCCCCGTTGAGGTAGTTCACGGCGGTGTTGCTCACCGTAAGCGTGCGCACGGTGGAACCGCCGGAAGCCGAGCCCGCAGGAGCGAGGTTGAAGGTTCCGGAGAAAACCGTGTCCGTGGCGGTGTTGCCGATGATGGCGTCCCCGATGAAGTTCACCGCGTTGGTGATGGTGAGCGGCTGGGTCATCCGAAGCACGCCGAGGCCGGCGTCCGCCTGAATCTGGCCGCCGTTGAAGACCAGTGCGCCGGTGCCAATTGCGCCAAGCGCGCCGAGTTGGAGGACTCCAGAGGTGCTGATCGTGGTGGTGCCGGTGTAGGTGTTGGGGGTGTTGAGGGCGACGGTCCCGGTGGCATTGGTGAGCGCCACGCTTTGGGCGGCGACAGTGTTGTTGACCGCGCCGACGAGCAGGTCGTTGGCGCCGGTGAGCACGGGGGCGTTAATGTTAAGGGAGGAGCCGCCGGTGCCGAGGCGGTAGGTGGACCCGGCGCCGGCGCCGAGGGTGGCGCCCGTGTAGGCGCCCGATCCTGTGTAGGATCCCAGGAAGCCTTTCCCGGTGCCGATGGCGGCCATGTTGAGCGGGGTGGAGAACCCATACACATCAATGCCGAGGGTGCCATCGAAGGGCCCGCCGTTGTTGTTGAAGGTGGAGGTCGGCAGGCTGCCGGAGGGCCCCGGATTGTAGGCGAGCGCTAACACCGCAAGGCCGGCGCCGTCGCTTTGGACATTCACGGTGCCCACGTTCGGGCCGGAGAGACGCAGGATGGCGCCGGGGAAAACAGAGATGGAACCGGCGCCGATGGGGGACTGACC
>CANJYI010000021.1 GCA_947478975.1 Chthoniobacteraceae bacterium | reverse complement strand
TCCGGGCGGCAGCCAGAAGCTCAAGATTGTGGCAAAGCGCTACGCCGAAAACGACCCCCAACCCATCATGGTGCGCCTGAGCAACCTCCCCGCCGGAATCTCGGGGCCAGACTCCCTCCAGATTCCTCCAGGCGAAACCGAACTCACCGTCGAACTGCGTGCCGCTTCCAATCTCGCAGACCATTGTTCCGATTCGCTGGTCATCTCCGGCGTCACCCGATTCAAGGACGCCGACATTTCCGTCGAGACAACTCCGGTGCGTCTGGAGGTAAAAAAGTGAAAATGCTCAGTGCCCTGCTTTGCCTGCTTTCTTTCGCTGCCAGCCCCTTGCTCCGTGGGGAGCAGGCTGAATCTGAAAGGCCGGCCGTTCCGCTGGAACACGTCCAAGTCGGAGGCCCGGTTAAAATAGAGGTCGTCCCGGCGGTGGTCAAAATGAGCACCCCGCTCCACAAGGTGCAGCTGGTTGTCACAGGCTTTTACGCGGACGGATCAGTGCAGGACCTGACGCGGGTCGCACAGCTCAAAGCCGGCGCTTCGGGAATCCTCCAGATGGAGGGGGCCCTGCTGCTTCCCGTGGCGGATGGAAACACCGAACTTACTGTGCAGGTGGGTGACCTGCAGCAGAGGCTGCCCGTGCTCGTTTCCGGGCAAAGGACGCCCGAACAAATTTCGTTTCATTACGGAGCGCTTGCGGCGCTTTCCAAGAACGGGTGCAACTCCGGCGGCTGCCACGGCGCCCCCAGCGGCAAGGGCGGCTTTGCCCTTTCGATGGTCGCGTTCGATCCGGAGGCGGACAAAATCACGCTCACGCGGGACTTCTTAAACCGGCGCATCAACCTGCCTGAACCCGAATCCAGCCTGCTGCTACGCAAGCCGCTGATGCAGGTCGCCCACCGTGGCGGGCTGAAACTCAAAAAAGAGGACGAGTCCTACCAGTTGTTGCTCAACTGGATCCAGCAGGGCTGCAAGTTCGATCCTGAAAACGCGCCGAAGCTCACCGGCATCAAGGTCGGGCCAGCGGTCCGGCGCACCTTGAAATGGCCGGCCCACACCCAGCAACTGCGGGTCACTGCGGACTTCAGCGACGGCTCCCAAAAGGACATCTCACAGCTCGCGATGTACTCCAGTTCCGAGGAGGCGCTCGCCTTGGTCAACGGCAACGGGCTTGTCGTCGGCGCCGGCCGCGGCCAGGTGGGCATCTCGGTCCGCTTTCTCGACAACGTGGAGACCTGCTACCTCACATTTGTGCGGGACATGCCAGGCTTCGAGTGGAAGGCGCCCGCTCCCGCCAACTACGTGGACAACCTTGTTTTCGACAGGCTCAAGCTCCTCCACTATCTCCCGTCTGACACCTGCACCGACGAGGAGTTCCTCCGCCGCGCCTCGCAGGATGTCACCGGACTGCTGCCAACCGTCGAAAACACCAAGGCCTTCCTCGCGGACACGCGTCCCGACAAACGAACGGCCCTTGTTGATTCGCTTTTGGCCGGGCCGGATTTCGCGCGCTTCTGGGCGTTCAAGTGGGGCGACCTGCTGCGACTCAGCCCCACCGCGGTGTCCGAACCGGGCACGCACAAGTACCACGCCTGGCTGGTCAAAGCCTGGGAGGACAACCTCCCCTACGACCGCTTTGCCAGGGAGCTGCTCACCACCCAGGGAAGCACGCTGGAAAACCCGCAGGCCGGCTTTTTCCGGACCACGACAAACACCTCCGAGGCGACGGAAATGACGGCGCAGATCTTTCTGGGCGCAAGGGTCCAATGCGCCAAATGCCACAACCATCCGTTCGAGCGCTGGACCCAGGACAACTACTACGGGCTGGGCGCCTTCTTCGAGCGCGTGCAACGCAGAAAGGGCGTACGCGCCGACGAAACGCTTATCTTTCTCGCGCGCCGCGGCGAGATCACCCAACCGCGCACCGGCCGCACCATGAAGCCTTGGGCCCCGGGCACCGGCGAAATCCAGCTGCCCCCTGACGCCGACCGCCTTACCGCCTTCGCCGACTGGCTCACCTCACCGAAAAATCCCTTCTTTGCAAAGGTCGAGGTGAACCGGATTTGGTGGCAGCTCCTCGGGCGCGGAATCGTCGAGCCCATCGACGACTTTCGTGAATCCAATCCGCCGACGAATCCTGCGCTCCTGGACGCCTTGGCCGCTGACTTCGTCGAACACAAGTTCGACCGCCGCCACATCCTGCGCACCATCCTCAACAGCCGCACCTATCAGGCCAGTTCCCGTCCCAACGACTTCAACCGGACCGACGAGAAAAACTTCTCCCACGCGCAGCAAAACATCCTCACCGCCGAACAGCTTCTCGACGCTGTCTGCCAGGTCACGGGCACCCCCGAGCGCTTCGGGAACCTCCCCCTTGGTACGCCCGCAACGCAGTTGCCGGCGCCGCAGCCCAACAACACCTTTCTGAGCGCATTTGGACAACCCACCCGCCAGAGTTCCTGCGCTTGCGAGCGCCAGGGCCAGCCAAGCCTCACGCAGGCCTTGCAGCTTTCCAACAGCCAGACGGTGGAATCCCGCCTCAAAAACGGGGGCGGCAAATTCCTCAAGGACATGGCTGCGCAAAACAAGACCGACGAGGAGATGATCTCGCACCTCTACCTCGCCGCCCTTTGCCGCTATCCGAAGGAGATCGAGCTCACCAAAGCCAAAGCGTACCTTGCCGCCAGCGCCGACCGGGGCAGCGGCATCGAGGACATCGCCTGGTCCGTGCTGAACCTCCGCGAATTTGTGTTCCGTCACTAGGCACCGCGGCCGCCGCTCAACCCGTAGAATCCTCCTCCACATGCCGACGCGCGTCCCCTCAACACATGGGTGCAGCCTCCTTTTACTGGCGCTGCTCTCGGCCTCCCTTGGCAGCGCAACGGCCGCACCAGTACCCGTGAGCTTCCGCGCCCAGATCGCGCCCATCCTCCTGGAGCAGTGCCAGACCTGTCACGGCGCGGCGGAACAAAAGGGAGGCTACCGCCTCGACACCTTCGACTTCCTCTCCCGCAACGAAGACCCGTCGGATCCGGTTCTCGTCCCCGGCAAGCCCGAAAAGAGCAGACTCTATACGAGCCTGGTCACAGCCGAATCGGACGACCGCATGCCCAAAAAGGCGCCACCCCTCCCCTCCCCACAGGCCGAACTGGTCAAGCGCTGGATCGCAGAGGGCGCCGCATTCGACGGGGGCGAGGTGACCGCTTCGCTCATCGAAATCGTGCCTGCCCGCACCCATCTAAAGGCACCCGAAGTGTACGCGCAGCCCCTGCCGGTCACCGCGCTCGCCTTCAGCCCGGACGGCTCCGAATTGTTCGCCGGCGGACTCCGCGAGCTGACCGTATGGAACCCCGCCACGGGCGCACTGGTGCGCCGCATTGGCAACGTGGCGCCCCGCACCTTTACGATCGCCTTCGCCCCGGACGGACAAAAGCTCGCCGTGGCCAGCGGAGCGCCGGGAGAGTACGGCGAGCTGCGCCTCTTCGAACCCAAAACAGGTGCGCTGCTTTCCCAGCTTTTGAGCAGCACGGACGCGGTGCTGGGCGTGGACTTCAGTCCCTCCGGCGAGCTTCTGGCCACCGCCGGAGCGGACCACAGCCTTTCGATTTTCGAAACCGCCTCCGGCCTGAGGCGCCACCGTCTGCCCGTCCATTCCGACGCGGTCACCGCGGTGGCCTTCAGCCCCGATGGCACCAAGGTGGCGTCCGTCGGGCTCGACCGAGGCGCGAAGGTCTTTGATGTGACAACGGGAAAGCTGGCCGGGATTTACCGCGAGCATCAGGCGCCGCTGTACGCGGTGGCGTTTACTCCGGACGGGACGCAAATCCTGAGCGCTGGCCGGGACAAGGCCGTGCACCAGTGGACCATCGCCGACGGCAAAAAGGCGCGGGAACTTGGCGGCCAGGGCGACGTGCTGAGGCTGCTTGTGTCCAAGGACCAGACCTACATGGCTGGGTGCGGCGCCAAACTGGTGCAGGCGGCGGTAGCGGATCTTAAACTGACCCGGAGCCTCGAAGGGGCGCGCGACTGGATTTATTCCATGGCCATTCATCCCGCGACGCAACGGATCGCGACGGGCTGTTACGACGGGACGGTCATGGTGTGGAACCTGGCGGACGGAAAGCTGGCGACCAGCTTTTGCGCGTCCCCGGGCTACAGCACGAAGACGGCGGCGGCGAAGTAAGGGAAGCGCGCCATGGGGCGCCGGAAGGCTATTCGGGCTGGGGCCCGATGCGCTCGACGGGAATCCGCTCAAAACCAAGCGCCCAGGCAGGCGAATCCTTGCGCAGCGTCAAGCGGTCGTTGTCCTCCCTGAGTGGGGCGGCAACGAGGGAGCGGGCGGCAGCGCCCTGTGCACACGCAGCTCCGTGCGAGGGCAACTTGCGACGCAGAACCAGTGAGCGCCAGCGATTGCGGTGGCCCGCACTGCCGCCGCCTGTGGGTTGCCAACTGCCGTTTCTTGTCACGCGAGCACTGCCTTCACCACATGCCCGTGCACATCGGTGAGCCGACGATCGACGCCGTTGGTGCGAACGGTGAGCTTTTCATGGTCGATTCCGAGGAGGTGCAGGATGGTGGCGTGCATGTCATAGCCGGTGGTAATGTCTTGCTGGGCTTGATAGCACCAGTCGTCGCTTTGGCCGTGGGCGATGCCGGGCTTGATCCCTGCACCCCAGAGCCAGCTCACGAAGCTGCCGCAGTTGTGGTCGCGACCGAGCGAGCCTTGTGAGAACGGCGTGCGGCCGAACTCGGTGGTCCAGATGACGAGTGTGTCTTCGGCGAGGCCGCGTTGACGGAGGTCGCGCAGCAGCGCGGCGATGGGCTTGTCGATACTGGCGGCCATCGGTGGGAGTTGCGTGGGGATGTTCCCATGGTTGTCCCAATTGTTCACCGCACCCTCTGGGCCGCTCCACACTTGCACGAAGCGCACGCCGCGCTCGATGAGGCGCGTAGCGAGGAGGCAGCGTTTGCCGAAGTCGGCGGTAGCCTTGTCGGTGCTGTCGAGGCCGTAGGCCTGGCGTGCGGAATCGGGCTCGCGCATGACGTCGAACGCATCCGGGGCGCTGAGCTGAAGCTTCGCGGCGAGTTGATAACCGGCAACGCGGGCATCGAGTCGTGAATCGCCGGGATGCTGCGCTGCGTGCGCATGATTCATTTGGTTCAGCAAGGCGAGACCGTCGCCATCGGCCTGGCGCGTGGCGAAGGCGAACTTGTCGCTGGCAAAGAGGTCGGGGATGGGCTGCGACGCGCCTGCTTTGATGACGGTGCCTTGATGCACGGCAGGCAGAAACCCGGAGGTGAAGCAACCGCGACCGTTGTAGGGCAGACCGCGCGCATCTGGCAGCACGATGAATGTGGGCAGGTTGTCGGTGAGATTGCCGAGCGCATACGAGATCCACGCGCCCATGCAGGGAAAGCCGGGCAGCAGGAAGCCATTGTTCATGAGATAGGCGCTCTGGCCATGCACATTCGAGCGCCCCTGCATCGCCATGAGAAAAGCCATCTCGTCCACGAGCTTCGCCTGCTCGGGAAACAAACTGCTCGCCCAGCGTCCGCATTGACCGTGCTGCTTGAACTCGAACGGACTCTTCATCAGCGGCCCCTGCATGCCCGTCGCGCCTTCGATCTTCACCTTCGAGCCGAGTTTCTGCCCGTGCTGTTTCGTGAGCATTGGTTTGTAATCCCAAAGGTCCATCGGGCTCGCCCCGCCATTCATGAAGAGCTGGATGACGCGCTTCACTTTTGCCGGATGATGAATGCCGCCATTGAACTCCGGCCTCGGCACCGGGACGCTGGCGGAGGCATCGCGAGCGAGCAGTTGGGAAAGCGCGACTCCCGCGAACCCGCTGCTGATGCCAGCGAGAAGGTCGCGTCGGCTATGAAGTGGAGTTTTGTTCATGGGGTTCAATGGCGGAGGCATTCAGCGAAGCACTTCGCCTTTCGTCGCGTCGGCAGGCACATCGAGCACCTGCATCTGACACACCGCCTTGAAACGCGCGTGGTCGGCGAACTCCCACACGACTTTCTTGTCGCGCGTGAGCTCGAAGACCATCGGCTGCTTGCCCTCGAAACCGTGGCCGAGGTAGTTGCCGATGACGGTGTTGCCATTCGGCAGACGATGGATGCCCATTGGAATGCGCAGCGGGTTTCCGGGGATTTCGTTCTCCGCAATCTGCCAGACAGTCTTCAGGTTCTCGTCGAGTTCGACTATACTCGTCTTGTCCCAAAGACTCACGATTAGATGACCATTCGGAAGCTTCACGACTTCACCTGGGTGTCCGTCAAAGACCACGTCGCGCAACTGCGCACCGTCTGCATCGAGTTCCACCACCTTCTTCTCATCCATCAGGCAGACCCAGAAATGTCCATCGCTCGCGCGCCGCGCTCCGCGAAACTGGTGACTCACCACCTTGGGCGATGACTTTACCGGCATCTCCTTCACCACCGTGCAATCGCGGCCCACGATCACGATGCGCCCCGTGCCGCACTCGGCCACCAGCACATTGCCATCGAGCAAAGGCTGACAGGAATGAACGAACGCTTTCGCCGGCGCCTTGTATTCCCACACCACCTTCTTATCCATAGTCACCTCCGCCGCCCCGGTAATCTGACTGAAAAGCACGTTGCCATTTGGCAGTAACCAGCAATCCTGCGGCATCTTCGCCGGGAACTCCCATTCAATCTCACCCTTGGCCGAGAGAATGACCACGCGGTTGCCCTTATAGTCGGTGCAGAGGACTCGGTGAGAAATGGGTGCGTCGGCTGCGCGGAGTATGGTGAGTGGTGCGAGCAGCAGCACGATCAGGAGGGTGATGGTGTATTTCATGAGAAATGGATTCAATTCACAAACAGGAACTCATTGGTGTTGATGAGCACGCGGCAGAGCGCGGCCAGGCCGTTTTTCTGCGCATACGCGGTGAAGTCGCGGAGTTCATCCGCGGTCGGCTCGCGCAGCAGGATGCGGCGGATGGCATCGGTGGGTGTGGTGATTTGTTTGGCCAACTCGCTGCTGAAGTGCAGGACGAAACTGTTGTTGTAGAGCGCGAGGGATTGCAGTGAGGACGCGGAGAAGCTGCGGCTCGGGGCGAGCAATCCGAGATCGGGAAAGTCGAGCGTGTCCATGAAGGGATCGGGCACGCCGCGCCAGACGAAGCGGTAGATGCTTCGCCGATGTTTCGGCAGCGTGGACCAGTCGTACGCCTCGTAATTCAGCGTCGGCGTGAGCTGCACAGGCGGGCCGGTGACAAACTGCCGCACGCTCGGGCCTCCGAGGGATGGATCAAGACGGTCGGAGGCAGCGAGTACGAAGTCGCGGTAGCTGTCCGCATCGAGGCGCAGGCGGTTCATGCGCCAGAGGAACCGGTTGTCGGAGTCAATTTTCGCCGCATCCTCGCGGTCCGCGCTGGTTTGGCGGTAGGGGGCGCTGGTGACGATGAGGCGGTGGAGATGCTTCAGCGAGCCGCCGTGATCGCGCAGCTCGCAGGCCAGCCAGTCGAGAAGCTCGGGATGCGACGGCGTGCCACCCATGCGGCCAAAGTCGTTCGGCGTATCGCTCAGCCCGCGGCCGAAATGATAGTGCCAGACGCGGTTGGCAATGCTGCGCCACGTGAGTGGGTTCTTTTCATCGGCGAGCCAGTCGGCCAGCGCGGCACGGCGCGAGCCTTCCTCCGTGGCCTGCGGTATATCAAACCGGGAGGGCAGGGTCTCGATCGCGCTCAGTGCGCCGCTCACGGCCTCCTTCATCGGCTTGTCGAAATCGCCGCGCTTCAAGACCTGCACTGCCTTTGGTTTCGCGATGGTGGTTGGCGTGCCTTTGCCCACGGCGAGCAGCACATCGGCCGTCCTCGCTGCGGCATAGACCTGGGCGGGCGCGGGCAGTTTGGCAAGCTCATTGCTGGCGATGACACGCAGCGCATGGGCGGCGAGGGCGAGTCGCTGCGGCTCGCTGCGTTTGTCAGGCGAAAGCGTAAGCGCCTCCTGCGCCGGCATAGGCATGGCGGCGGCGCGCACGGCGGGTTCATCGGTCGCAGACAGCTTAAAGGAGCCGATGAGGTGGGATTTTCCCGAGATCTGCTTCAAAGTGAGAGTGAGCTTAGCGCCGGGCTTCACGGTGATGGCTTCCGCCAGTTCAAACACGGCATGGTGCGAAACGCCGATGGCCGGATGGATGCCCCAGCCGGTGGCGGGATTGCCATCAATCGCCATTGCTGCGGTCCAGCCCTGCTGGTCGAAGTCCGCCGTGGCGCGGGTGAACTTCAGCTTCACCGGCTGCGCGGCACCGGGATCGAAAAGCTGCGCCTCCAGCTCGCTGAGGGTGAGGTTGCCCTTGTCCTGCCGGCCCGGGCCCTTCATTGGCAACGACGGGTCCACCAGCACGTCGAGGCGCAGCGCGGTGATCTTGGCGAGGGGCACGCTGCTGGTGATAATGTAGGAGTCCTTGTCCGGCTTGGCACCGGCAGCCAGAATCGTCTCACCGGTGCGCTTGAGCCCGGATCCCTCAGCACTGACAAAGCTCTCGTAGCCAAGCGGGCTCCAGTTCACCGGCGGGCCCTGAGTCTTTTCCCATACGTCGACCAGCGTGGCGTTTTCCAGCGTGAGGAGCGCGGCCCTGTCCTTCGTGTCGGCGGCGGTGAGCAGCGTTTTCCAGCGCTTTCGCGACTGCGCGAGCGCCCTGTCCTCGTCGAAAGGAATGTCGCCCTCGATGATACCCGCGAACACCGCCTGCAGCGCGTAATAGTCGTCCTGCGAGATGGGATCGAACTTGTGCGCATGGCAGCGGGCGCAGTTCGCCGTGGTGCTGGCAAAGGCGCCCATCGTCTGCGTCACAAGGTCGTCGCGGTCGAGGTAGTCAAAGTTCGTCGGCGCGGTTTGGTAGGCGCTGTGATCAAAGACGCCCGCGCCGAGAAAGCCGAGCGCCGCGATGAGCTGTGGCTCTTCGGGAAACAACACATCCGCCGCGAGCTGCTCCCGGATGAAGCGCGGCCAGGGTTTGTCCTCGTTCAGCGCGGTGATGACGTAGTCGCGGTAGCGCCACGCATGCTCCCGCGGCAGGTCGTGACCGCAGCCGTGTGTCTCGGCGAAGTGGATCGTATCCAGCCAGTGCCGCGCCCAACGTTCGCCGTAACGCGGAGACTCCAAGAGGCGATCCACCAGCTTCCCATAAGCGTTCGGGTCCGGATCCTTCGCAAACGCCTCCACCTCCGCCGGCGATGGAGGCAGCCCGTGCAGGTCAAACATGACGCGCCGAAGCAACGTGCGCCGATCCGCCTCCGGAGAAGGTTCGATCCTCCTCTCGGCGAGACGTGCACGGATGAAGGCGTCCACCGGATTTGAGGAAAGGCGGTCTTCAGTCGCCTGAGGCGTTTGCAAAGCACCCTTCGCTGGTAGCGGCTTGAGTGACCACCAATCAACCCCTGTGGGGCGACTGGTTGCGGCGACGCGTGGGTCTGGCGCACCCCGCCTCACCCACTCCTCCATTAACGCAATCTCCGCCGGAGCCAGTTTCTCCTTTGGCGGCATCTGATGTTCCTCATCCGCCCAGCGGACCATCCTGACAAGCAGGCTCTCCTCCGGTTTCCCGACCACAAGTGCCGGCCCCGAGTCGCCCCCCTGTTCCCAGCCACTCTTCGAGTCGAGCGTGAGGCCGCCCTTCATCTTCTTCTCATGCGAATGGCACTCGTAGCAGCGCTGCCTCAAGAGAGGCTCGATTTTCGAGAGGAAGTAGTCTTCTGCCGGAGCGCTGACGTTCAGCGCCAGCAAAACAGAAAGAAAACGGATTGGCTGCCAGGGGAATGCTGCCCGAATCCATTCCCCTGCCTTCAAAAACAACGTCTTCATGCAACCAGCCTCCTTTCTATTTCCCGCGCTGCGTGCAGCACCTCCACTGCGACCGTGTCAAAACACGTCTTTGGCATCCGCCGTGCAATCGCCGAGACCCAAACCGTGGCCAGCAAATGGTTCGGCCGGTCAAATACCGGCGCGGCGACGCAATGAATGCCCTCGTCCGCCTCGCCCCAATCCGTGCTGTACCCCTGCTCCACCACGCATTTGCACTCCCGGCGTAGCGCCTCTTTTGTCGTGATCGTGCGCTCGGTGAAACGCTCCAGGTGCAGCCCGTCGATCACCCTTTCGCGTTCCTTCTCGGTCTGAAATGCGAGCAATATTTTCCCAGGGGCATTGTTGTAGAGCCCGAAACGCAAGCCAATCTCAACGCAAATCCGAGCGGCGGCCCGGCTCTCCACCTGCTCAATGATGACCCCTTCGTCCCCCGTCGCGATCCCAAGCTGAACAGTCTCCCCCACGCTGTCCCGCAGACCTCGCATCGGCTCAAGCGCACATTCCACCAGGCTCTTCCGTGCCACGCGAGGGTGTCCCAAACGCAGCAGCTTACCCGTCAACCGAATAAGCAGCGTTGTCGCGTCGCGCTCGACATACCCGCGCACCACCAAGGTCTGCAAAAGACGCGAGGTCGAATTCTTTGGACTGCCAATGCTGCGGCTGATCTCCGAGAGACTCATTCCTCCGGGCCGGGCGTCCAGCGCCTCCAAAACCGCCAGACCCCGGTCTAGGGCCGGGGCTTCAATGCGGGCGGAAGGCTCGTTTTTGGAATGGCACCGTGCCGTATTTGGAACATGTTCTGCAGGCGTCACAATTACTAGACCCCGGCCCCTCCATTTTGTTTGGCGCGATGCGCGAGTATTTCCCGCTGGACTGGCATTCTCCGGGGTGGTCTCGTGTGAAGACGATTAGCTTACACCCTATCCACCAACTTGTTATCCTCATAAAAACAGAGTTTACAGACCATTTCCTCTCCGTGAGGTCTCAGCATCTGCACCGATGGGGCTGGGCAGACGCCGCTCATCCTAAGTTGGGTGGCAAAACACCATCTTTTGATGCTGCGCTGAAGGTCCGCGAGTTTTGGCGTCCCACCTTGGTTTTAAACAGCAGTGCACAGACCCTCTTACGTTTTCACTGCTGCAGGCGCCCCAGCTCGGGAGGGTAAGCCATAAAAACATCTGTGCAAATCACAGCCATCTGTGGATGACTTCCACCGAAAACAGAGAGGAACCGACTCGGGACGGGCCTCGGGTACTGAGCGACGGCTGCCAGGTGAGGGCGGCGCGCCGGGTCGCTACTCGGATTGGGGGCCGATGCGTTCGACGGGAATCCGCTCAAAACCAAGCGCCCAGGCGGGAGAATCCTTGCGCAGCGTAAAGCGTCCGGCGTCCTCCCAGAGGGGATCGGCCACAAGGGAGCGGGCGTCCGCGCCCTGCTCGCGCAGCGCGTCGATCTCGGACTTGGGCGTGACGCGTTGGAGCTGCAAATCGGCGACCTCCAGCGTGCCGTTGTCGCAGCGCCAGCCGAGCCGCGCTGAGAACTTGCTCATCTGCTCGTTCCAGCCGGGCTTGCCGGGAGCGGGCACCTCAAAGATCACCTCGTGGTCCTTCCATTGGGTACCGACCTGAACAGAGCTCTTGGGGCTCATCCAAAAATAGACGCCCGTCACGTAGGACTGGATCGCCAGCTCGGCCTTGCCGGGAACGCTTGTGCGCAGGCGTGTCCGCAGCCGGTAGCTGGCACCGGGTTCAAGGGAAATGCTCGGGCCGGCATACAGCGGCGAAACCTTGGTGTTGCCTGCAGCCCCCTCGCAGGAAATCTGGAACACCATTCCGGCGTCCTTGCGCTTGAGCTGTGCGAGCGGCTGGCCCGCGGGCTTGGTAATGAGGCGCCAACCAGCCGGCAAAGCCTCCTCCGCGCCACTCCACGGTCCCAGCAGATCCGTCGCGTCCACAGAGCCGGCGCTCTGGAAGCCGGTGCGCACGACTCCCCCCGGGGCCCAGTACAAATTGGAGTCAAAAACGTTGTGGGAAAACGGGACGCGCAAAAGGCTGACCACGGGAACCTCCGCCGTTGCGGAGACGACCACGTTGCGCTCAAACCGGTTGCCGCGCATGGTCAGGCCGCTGGGCAGCGCAATCTTGGTGGGGTGCAAATCCATACCCCGCATTTGCTTCCAGGCGGGCTGGTTCACCACCGACTCGTACCCCTTGACCATCGAGGGCATGTGTTTCTCCCAGTAGGTCTGCTCGGTGCTCCAGCCGTGGAAGTCCACCTGCCAGTCCTTGTTTCCGTAAAACACGTTGTTCTGGACCACGCAATCCCGCGCGCCGTGAGCGTGCAGTCCGCCCCGTCCGCACCGGGCGATGATGTTGCCAATGACGTCCGCTCCGCCGGAGTTGTCGTCAAGATAGACGCCCCAGGCGAAGTTCGGAGTCACGGCCTTGCCGTTGTGCATGCTGAAGCCGGGAATGTCGTGGATAAAGTTGTAGGAGATGATAGTCCCTCGCGGAGTAGTCCAGTCGCGCCCTCCGCTGTAGATTGCGCCGGTGTCCTCGGTTTCGAGGCAGACGTCGTGGATGTGGTTGTAACTGATGTCGTGCCTATTTCCCGAGTGCATGACGCCGAACCGCGGGCCGTCGTGGATGTGATTGTGTACGGCCTGGCTGCCCACGCCGCTCAAGGAAACACCGACCCCCTGTTTGAAGTAGATTCCAAAGTGGTGGATGTGGTTGTGCTCGGCCACGTTTCCCGAGGGAGTCAGCGTGGCCAAATCCCCGCCACTTAAAGAGACGCCCGTGTTACCGACGTTTTCAATCGTGTTGCGGCGCACCCGGTTGTCGCGCCCCTTGGAAACGCTCACACCTCCCCCACCCCATTCGCCGACGGCGCGCACCCAGTTGTGCTCAAAGACGCACCGTTCCGTTTCGGTGAAACTTACCGCCGAGCCGTTGGCACCCTCGAAAACAAAACCGCGCCAGACAATGTCATGTGCGCCAGCTTCCACTCGTACCAACCCCGGCGCGACCACGGCGCTGGCCTCGGAGGCGCTGTGCCCGGCAGGCGGCCAAAAATACAGCATCCCTTCCTCAGCGTCAGCGTACCACTCTCCGGGCGCATCCAGTTCCTCCAGAGCATTCTGGAAGAAGTAGCGGTCCCCCGTCCGGATGGCGTAGGAGCAGTCCGACTCCAGCGTGATTTTGCGGGTCTCCGGATCCACGGAGTGCACCCGTGCGCGGCTGTTCCACCAGTTGAAGCGCGGGAAGACGGTCAGCTCGACCTGTGCCGGCTTTGCCCAGGCGCGCCAGTCCCCAGCCTTGACCTCCAAAGTGCGTTTGTCCTCGCCCGGAATATCGGCGTACATGGGCCAAGCTTTACCTTCCGCAAAAGCCCACCCGCCGGCCACCGGGTCTTGCGCATCGGCGTTGGGATACCGGGCGAGCGTCTGCCGCGCCCCACCGAGGAGCAGCTGCCGCACGCCCCCCTTCAGTTTGGCGGCCGCTCCGAGCGGGGCCCGCTGGATCTCGCCCTTCCACGCGGTCCACCCTTCCAGGGCCACGGCCCCGGAGATGACGGGCTTTTCCCCCTCAAACGCGCGCCATACCACGGGCGCGGCGGCGCTTCCCGAGTCCTGGGCTTCCAAACGAAAAACATCCGCGAGACGGTACACCCCGTCGCGCACGTGCACGGTCTGCGGTCCGGAGTCCCCCGCCGCACGCGCCGCACGAATCGCACCGCGCGCCTTCTCCAAGGTCGCGAAAGGGCCGTCACTTCGCCCCGCATCTGCGGCAGGAATGCGGCCCGTCCACTGGTCGCTGCCGCCCGGAGAAATATACCAGTCTGCGGCAGTCGCCTGAAGTCCGGACGAGGCGAGAAGCAGCAGCGAAAAAAGGGTGCGTTTTTGCATCGGAGAACTTTGCGCTTCGCATGCCGGCAATGAAACCCAATTTGCTGCAACACCCGGCTGGTGAGCATTTGCAATCCCGCGTCGGTTCTGTTGCCATCTGCCTGTGGAACACCTTTTGAGAATCGGCATCGGCTTGCTCTTGGCGACGGGAATCCAATGGACATGCGGCTAGCGCCCCCTTGCGCCACGCCGGCACGGAGCGGATCAACAGCCGCGCCGAGGTTTGCCTATCTCGCGGACAAGACCTTCCTCACCGCCTGCGCGCTCTACGCGGCCAACAGATTCTGTGGGAAGCCGCTGCTCGGAGATTCGCTGCATTTTTTGCGCAACCACCTCGACGACTGCCTGCTGATTCCGGCGGCACTGCCCCCGCTGCTTTTGGTGTTCCGCAAACTCGGTCTCCGCCGGGATGATTCACCGCCCAGCCTCTGGGAGGTGGGAGAATGGACGCTCCTGTGGTCGGTCGCTTTTGAATGGGCGTTCCCACGCTTTCTGCACAAGGGAGTCGCCGACTGGCGGGACGTCCTAGCGTACGCGGTGGGCGCGCTGGTGTCCTGGCTGCTTTGGCGGGGCGGCACCGGCCCGAGAAAATCGGTCCAGACTCAGCCCAGCGCCAAGAGCGCCAGCATCCGGCCGGTGCGCCCTTTCTCCATCCGGTAGGAGTAGTAGCGCTCGGTGGCGGCCCCGGTGCAAACACCCGAGTCCGTGATGGAACCCACCCCCGCGTCGGCAAGTTGGCGGCGGATCTCCGCTGCGAAATCCCACTCATACAAGGGCGGACGGATGCACGGGCTGAGCAGCGCCTGGATCCCGGCCGCCTCGCACCCGAACTGCTCCTGCATGCAGCGCAG
>CANJYI010000020.1 GCA_947478975.1 Chthoniobacteraceae bacterium | reverse complement strand
CCCAAGTCAGCTTGGGGTCGGCAGTGCCGAAAAGACTGACCGTCAAGGGGCCATTCACTGCTGCGAAACCGCCGCTGCCTGTCCAGGTCACCTGAGTGCTGTCACTCCCGACGCCGCGTGTAAAACTCCCGTTGGACTGGAGAACCCCACCGTCGAATTCAATGAGACTGTGTCCATGAATGCCCACGCCATCCTGTGCCTGGAGAACCGCCCCCGCGCCAATCGTCGTGGCGCCTGTGTAAGTGTTCGCACCGTTGAGTATCGTCAGGCCATCCTGAAAGAGAATTCCTGCTCCATCGCCGACGCGGTGAAGAGACTGTGCATCGACGCCGCCACCGAGACCGATCGAACCCGCGCTGTCATCAGCGATCGAGCCGTTGATGGTCACTGCGTTCCCTGCGCCGGGAGCGATCGTGAGCTGACCACCCTTCATGATGAAGATGTCCGAACCGGCAGCCTCGCCGCTGGCACCCGCCAGAGCACCACCCGTAGCGGTCACCCCTGCCCCACCGCGGACAAACCCCGCGTCAAAAGTCGTGTTTCCAGAAATGGTCAGCGCGCCGCCATCCTGCAAGAATATCGAACCCCCAAAGCCAGCGCCGCCGGCGCCGCCACCGCCGCCCGAACCCGTCGAGCCCGTTCCGCCTCCGAAGCCCGCAGCTCCACCCGCTCCGCCACTTCCATCAGATGCTGGCACCCTTGCGCCGCCTGTATATCCGTTCCCCTTGGTCCCTCCGGTACCCCCAAGTCCGCCACCGCCACCGAAGCCGCCGGCTCCACCTGCACCGCCCGCACCACCGTCGCCACCGACAGCACCGCCGGCTGCGTCGCCACCCGTACCCCCGGTTCCGCCGGTATTCCCGCCGAGACCAAAATCGCTGCTGCCTGCGGCTCCGCCAGCTCCGCCTGCTCCGCCAAGACCGACGACGCCGTCTGCCACCTTCATCTGGTAGCTGATGAGCGCCTGGTAGGCCAATGCCACGTCGATGGCCGAATTGGCGGCATCAATCGCGAGCTTCGTCGCTGCGATAGGCTCGTTGAGAAGAAGCGTCAGCGTGAAGGGGCTTGACGCCTTTTCCGCCGCCTCAGTCACGCTATTGATAATATCGAGCGCTACGGAAGTGGCCCCTGCGAAAGCCTGAATCAGGCCGGTAATCGCGTAAGGATCGGTCGCCCATCCACCGGATCCGTTACCGCCATTGCCGCCTCTTCCACCAATACGGAGAGCGCCATTCGCCCCGGAAAGACCGCTGTCGCCTCCGCCCCCATCGCCGCCGTCAAACACGCCGTAGTCGTTGTAGCTGCGCCCGTTGCCACCAGCCGAAGCTGCACTGGCCGAGTATCCCAAACCAAAGTTGGTGCGTCCATTGAGACTGCCACCTACGGCCGAAGATGCTGAAGCGTCACCGCCCTGTGCGCCATTGGCGATGAACGAAATGCTGTTGACCGAGGCTTGGCCGCCAGCACCGATGAAAAGCGCGCCACCGAAGCCCGCTCCCCCACCGCTGCCTGCGCCGCCCTTCGCCAGGAAGTTGCGAAGCACCCCGTTGCTGAGGGACAGCTTACCGCCGTCGCCAACAAAGTAACCCGCGCTTCCGCCGACAGCCCCTGTGGTGCCCTTGCCATCCTTGGTGGCCCCACTGAAGTCTAGGGACGCGTCAGTGGTAATGGCGCCGGGTGCCGCCGCAAAGCTGCGAGCTGGCAATACTGCCGAAACACCGAGATAAGCGCTAAGCGTGATCAGACTGGCGAGCCGCTGAGCAAAAAGATTTGAATTAAACATGTCCGTAAATGTTAGAAGTTCTCGTGTCTGACTTAGTTGGCGGGCTCGAAGCGAATGGTCTCTCCGGTGTCTGTGACGCCCACCCCGAGCAACCCGCCGTTAAGCCGGTAGCCGCCCTGCAAAATCACTCCCGTGAAACGTCTGGGTGTCCGGTCGGCGCCCGTGCTTCCGAACGAGACAAAACCCGACACCTGCCCTGTAGCTGGCGCGAAGGTCAGCGAAAACCGGCCGCCGGCCGACGCAAACGCCGAACCAAGTGGCAGGAGCCTGTTGCCACTGGCCGTAAAGCGACCCAGTTCGGTGGAGACCTCGGACGAGCCGGAGCCCTGAACCAGATTCACAATCGCCTGGTCACGCACCGAGACAAACGGGGTCAGTAGCCCGCCCAAAGGCGCAACGGTATAGGCCGCACCGGTCAGGTCGTATGCGGCCGTGCTGACGGCAGTCACAACGGATGCATCGCCCGTAAACGATTCTGGTGAAAGCGCCAGGGTTGAGAAAACACGCTTGGTAGCGGAGAGCCTGAGAATCAGGTCGCTCAATAATGCCGACTGGATACCGGCTGGATCTGCGTACATCGCAGAAGTGCCGCTCAAACGGCCGCCGTCCGGCAGTGCACCCGTGAAAATGACGACGCCCGAAGCGGTGTTGACCCTCGCGGAAACCACGCCAGCAAGCGAACCGGTGACCTTGTCTTGGTAGGCACCCGTGTAGATCGGAGCGAGACTGGAATCCCGCACGCCTTGGCGAGCCAAGGGCAACGCCACGCCGCTAGCCACCCCACCCGGCAGGAGCTGCGCACTGACTACCGGCGCCGAGGCATCGTTTCCAGCCGCGATGCGCAGCACATTAGGCCCGCCACCCAGATTGATCGAAGTGACCCACTCGCTGCCAACCAAGCTAAACCGCCCGCCAAAGCGGTACTGCACCAAGCCGTCGGTGTAGACGCCAGACACGGTTCCAACGCGCGTCACGTTGAGGCGGATGTAGCCTTCGCCAGCGCCACCCTTGAAGCGGCCCGCGTAGAGCCCCCCATTCAGACCCACGGCCGAGTTAAAGAGCGTACGGCGGTCATCACCGACGACATCCGAACGGGACGACAAAAGGGCCGGAGCGCTGGTCAATGAACCCACAGAGTTGCTCACCACCACGGAGTAGGAAGCGTAATCCGTGCTGCTCACGCTGCCAACCACGAGGGTGGCAGAATTTGCGCCAGGGATCGCCACACCGTTCTTACGCCACTGGTAGTGCGTTGCGGCAGAAGCACTCACAAAGAAAGTTGCGGAAGTGCCCGAAACAACGGACTGACTCAACAGCGGCGCCGAGATCGAGGGTTTACCACCAACAGCGCCTGGGGCGGTCAGTGTTGCCACCTCGCTGACAACTTCGCCCAAGTTGTTGGTTGCCTTGACGTAGTAGGCTCCATAATTGGCGAGACTGAAATTTGCCAAAACCAGCACACCCGTGTTGGCGCCTGAAATAGCGCCCTGAGGCCCATACCACTGGAGGGTGGGAACGTTGTACCCAACTGCGGCTGCGGTAAGGGTTGCGGTCCTGCCGAGTCCCACCGTCTGCGACGTGGGATGCCTTGTGAAGACAGGCGCGGAGTAGATCCGGACAACCGCCGACTTCGATGTGACGGAGGAGGCGGGGTTGCTCACCACCACGTCGTAGGATCCCCCGCTGAGGGCGGTCAAGGACGACAGTGCTAGCGTGTTGCCGGTTTCCCCGGTGAGCTCCTCGAGATCCTTGCGCCACTGGTAGGAGGCAGCATTTGAAGCGCTCACACTGAGCGTTAGACGCTGACCTGCAGCACGATCGAGGCGTATCACTGAGTCAGACCCGACTGCATTCGAGTTCGCGTCAGCCACGCTGATACTCACAGGATTGTACCCGGTAACGATCGCGGATGCGTCGTCCGTCTGGATGACACCGTTCCGCGTGTTACTTACGATCACGCTGTAAGTCGTTGGGGTAAGGCCTGCCACACCCGGCGCATAGTTCTGAGTTGAGGCAACCGGCACAGAGGCAACCTGCCATGAGTAGGAAAGGTTGGTCCCACTGGCTTGGACCGTGAGGGAAGCGGTTCCCCCGATCAAAACAGCCTGATTGGAAGGGCCTTCCGAGATCACCGGAGCCTCCCACAGGCGGGCGGCAATCGCGTTTGAGGCATTTGGGCCGCCGTAGGAACTGGAAACCACAACACTGTAGCTCACCCCATTCATCACGGCGGAGCCCTTTACTTCGTAGGCCGGACCCTTCGCCCCGGTAATCTCCGCATCATCCTTGTACCACTGATAGGTAAAAGGCCCGGTACCCGAGGGAGACGCAACAAACTGGATCAACTCACTCTCGGCGTAGTCGAACTGATTGGAAATGCTATTGGTGTCCCCGTAAGCGAGGATCGTGGCGTTAGGCGCATCAGGCAGCGCAGCCTTGCTGGCCGCCAGTTCCACAACAGACTCGTTGAGTTGGCCGTATTTGTTAGAACCCCAGACATAGAGATCCGAATTACGAAGAGCCACGCCCGCACCTCCACCCAACGCGAGGCTGTCCCAAGTGCCGCCAATGTCGACCGGCGTGTTGCGGTTGATCGTGGTCTCATCCCCGAGGCGGCCGTCTTCGTTGAGCCCCCACATATAGAGCGCCTTGCTGCTGGTGATAGCGCCCATGGAAGCTGCAGCCACGGAAACCGAAGTGAAGCTTTGCGTTGCCAGAAGGGGCTTCGGCGAATTTGCGGGCTGCGTGTTCCCGAGGCCCAGCTGGCCGTTGTTGTTCGAGCCCCATACAAACAGCTTGCCTGTAGCGTCGACTGCGGCGGAGTTTGATCCGGCGGCCGCCAGCGTCAGCCAGGTCTTGGTGCCGATCTTGGTCGGCGCGGCGAGGTCGTTGTTGTTACCGTTCCCCAGCTGGCCTAGAATATTGGAACCCCAGGCGTACAGGAAGTTGTTCGTCTGCAAGCCAAGCGAATGGTTGTCGCCTGCGGCAACCTTGGTCCAGTTCGTGGCAATCCCCACGCGCCTGGGCACCAATTGGTTGGTGCTGCTTTTGGCCGCACCCAGCTGCGCGTTGCTATTGGATCCCCAAGCCCAGAGGGTACCGTCAGCTTTAACTGCGAGGGTGTGGGTGGCCCCCAACGCAACGTCGAGCCAGAGCCCTGGCACCTGAACCGGAACTAGCGCCGAAGACGAAGAGCCGTTGCCAACCTGACCGTAAAAATTCGAACCCCACACATAGAGTGCCCCGCCACTCGTGATTGCCGCACTGTTGTTTGAGCTGACCGCGACCTTCTGCCAAGTGGAGGCACCGACGGATGGCGAAATTGGCGACGAAAACGCGGTTGTGGAACCATCGCCCAACTGACCCGCCGAGTTGTTGCCCCACGCGAAAAGATTTCCCGCAAGATCAATCCCGAGAGCATGGCGCTCGCCGACAGCTATTTGCGACCACTGCTTATCCGTCTTTTTTGTCCAGTCGAGCAACTGCTGGACAACCCCGTCCCCGTGCTGCCCTTCGATGTTCCGCCCGATTGTGGAGATGGAGCCGCCTGTAACCACTGCGAGTGATCCCTGCTCCCCTGCGGCAACCCCAATGACGGCCGCCCCATTCACATCGATAAACGCCAACGCAGACCCGCCGCCCGCAGGCACCTGACCGGAAGTCCCTCGTCCCCAGGCCAACGCAAAGTCGGGAGCACCATCACCGTCAAGAAGGGCCACTGCGTGATGCTTGCCTGCTGCGATTGAAGTGGCGCCACCAGAGATCACTTCGACAATGGAAGACTGTGGACCGCCTGCCAATGGCCCAAGCTGGCCATAGGTGTTGTCACCGTAGGCGAGGACCCTACCAAAAGACCTCTCCAGCAGGACCGTAAACTCGGCCCCCGCGGCAATGGCCTGAATGTCCGATGATCCAATGGCTCCGTAGCCGTCCCACAGCAGATTGTAGTCGTAGATCAGCCCGACATCGGTGTTCGCGCGGTTCAACTGCCCGCGGTTATTTGCACCCCAAGTCCTAATCGTGTAGTCGTGTCCGGCATAGGTCGGAGCATAGATCGCCACCGAGTGCGCTCCGCCGGCGGCGACTGAAAGCCATTGGCCGGGATGAATGACCACCGGCGAGTAGCTGTAAGTGGGTGTGGTGCTCCAGTTTCCCAAAGGATCCTTCCCCAACTGACCCATCGCATTGCTCCCCCAACCATGGAGACTCCCGTCCGTCTTGAGCGCAAGCACATGAAGGTCCCCTGCGGAGACCGCCCGCCAATCCGTGGCGGTCCCAACCTGTTTGGGTAGAAGGGAGTCGAAGTTGCTTCCGTCTCCCAACTGGCCGGTCGAGTTTGAACCCCAAGCCCAGAGCCTGCCACTCAGGTCGATCGCCAATGAAAAGTTGGATCCTGCCGCCACCGCCACCCACGCGACGTCGTCACGTATCTGAACCGGGGCATTGCGATCTTCGGTGGTGCCGTCACCGACCTGACCCTTGTCGTTTTTGCCCCACGCCCAGAGCCTGCCGGACTCGTCAACAGCCAGGGTGTGCCCCCCGCCCATGGAGACAGTGCGCTGGATGAGCGTCGAGCCGGGGAGCGCTGCGAGCTTGTCGCCGGAGTTCCGCTGAATTCTGTTCGTCCCCAGAACTAAGTTTGTCGCGTTCGAGGTTACGACTGATGCCGCTAGCAGGACCACCGCAAGGGCGACCCTCAGCAACGAGCGAAACAGATTAGCGGCTATGTACTTCATTTTCATACGATTAAAACTTCAGCTATGGACCTGAGCGAAACTTGTTTCCATGCACTGGCCGCGATTATTTACAGCGGCACCTGTGTAGAAGGGGTGTTATCTAAATGAGTTCGCCGGGGAGGACTATTGGGCAAAATAGCGACACTGTCCCTTCGACGAATGATTTGCCGGTCGCCGCGTGTGGGGACGTTGTTTCCCACGGCATGGCCGTGAATGGTTCGGCACGTTTGACGGGCCCAGTCTGTGCACGGCCGTTCCGGCGCACCGAAGGTGCATTTCCATCGTCAGCCCACGGCAACGCCGTGGGGAAACCGTCCCCCTTCACGGAATTAGCCCTGTAGGGGCGCCCCAAAATCCTACCCGAAAAATGCACACATCCAGGCACCGCCGACGGGACAGCCCCGACCGTTGGATGTTTTCAACACATCCAGTCTGCCGATCACTCCCTAAAGCCCGTGGCGGATCCGGCGCTTGAATTCCTCCGCGGGAAGGGCCAGGAGCTCGTCGTACTGGGTCCCATTGATGAGACCCATGTTCAACATGGACTTGGCCATCGCCTCCTGGCTGGGGCCGTTCGGACCGTCTTCCATCTGCTCCCCAAAGAGGAGCACCATGAGCGTCTTTCCCACAATGTTCATGAGGATCCCAAAAAGCACCAACCCCAGCAGCATCGTGATGCCCGCGACGAGCCTGCCCCCAAAGCTGACGGGATACATGTCCCCGTAACCGGTCGTGGTAAGCGTCACAATACACCACCACATCGCCGAGGGGATCGAGGTGAAGAAGTGTTTGTCCACCGGGATCGGCTGCCCCCCAACCGGGTCGTTGGGCACGAACTTTCGATCCTCCGCCGGCAGGTCCTTGGAAGCGGGATCCTGCGCCAGTGTGGCGTCGAGTTGGGCCTGGCCGGCCTCCATGACCTCCTTAGTGTAAAGCCCCCCCTCAAAGTGATACATGAGCGTGCTCGAGATCATCATGACCGAAAACAGCGCGATCAGATAGATCCGCAGATTGGCAACGATGGGGTTGCCCTTGTTCCCGGGAATGCTCATTTGCTGGAGCGCCATTCGTGCGATCTTCAGCACGCGCAACACCCGCACCACGCGCAACAGACGGAACACCTTGGCCCCGCGCAGAGCAGTAAAATTCACCAGCAACAGGTAGCTGGGCAGAATCGACAGCAGGTCCACCATCCCCCAAAAGCTGAAGAAGTAGCTGATCCTGTCCTTGGCGAAGTAGAGATTGGCCAGGTAGTCGATGGTGAAAAATGCGACGGCCACGACCTCCACCCCCGTAATCAACCACGACTGCTCCGTGGCAAAGGGTTCGACCGTTTCAAGCGCCATGGTGACGCAGGAGACAAAGATCAAAAAATTCAGGAAGCCCTGCCAGCGCAGAAAGTTGGAGTCCGTATAATCAGTGAACATCGAACAGAGAAACGACTTCTTTGGGGCGGCGGGATCACTCATGAGTCAATTTGTCTTTCTTACAGGCACGGTCGGGAGGAAACCGCACTCCTGAGCAGCGATCATGCCAGAATCCCGCCGACCAAAGACCAGGGCGGCTGCAAGCCCTAACCTCGGGCCAGTTCCACAGCCTGCCGCGCCAGCCGCTCGATCTCGCCAAAACGCCCCGCCCGGATCAGCGAACGCTCGATCATCCAACTCCCCCCCACCGCGGCGACCCCCGGCAGGGACAGGTACTCCACCAGGTTGCCCGGTCCCACTCCCCCCAAGGGCACAAACTGCACACCAGTGTGGGCAAAGGGCCCGGCCAGCGCCCGCAACATTGCCGCCCCGCCAGCGGCCTCCGCCGGGAAAAACTTCAACAAGCGGGCCCCTAACTCCAGAGCGAGTTCCACGTCCGAGGGCGTCATCACCCCCGGAATAAAAAACCAACCGGCCGCAGCCGCAGCCCGGACCACACTCGGATTCAACCCAGGCGCCAGCCCAAACTCTGCCCCCGCCGAGACCGCCTCTCCAACCTGGTCCGGCGAAAGCACGGTTCCCGCCCCCACGAGCAACTGCGGGCGCTCCCGGCGCAGCAAGCGGATCGCCTCCAGCGCAGCGGGGGTGCGCAGGGTCACTTCCACCACGGGCAGTCCGGCCGCCAGCAGCGCATCCGCGAGGGGCAGCGCGTCTTCAGCCGCATCCACCACCGCCACTGGCACGATCCGATACTCTGTCACTCTGGCGATCATGGGTTCTGGGGGAGGTTCTGGGGGAGGTTCTGGGGGGCTGGCAGGGGTGTGCCTTCGGGAAGCGACTCGCCGAGCTTGCGCTGAAAGTTCCCGCAGAGAATCGTCCAGATGTCCGTAGGGGCGTAGCCCCGTTCCGCGAGCACTGCGGGGAGGCGGGTCAGGTCAAAGATGGTATTCAGATCCCGGGGCGTCTGTTCGGTGCCAAAGCACCCGTCCAAATCCGACCCGATGCCCACGTGCAGCGAAGAGCCGACCACCTGACAGATGTGGTCGATGTGATCGGCCACCGTCTGGAGGGTCACCCCGGCTGATTCGGGGGTCGTCTGCCCCCGCACCCAACCGGGAGAGAGCATCCAGGCGTCAAGCGCCACGCCGATGACGGCGTCGCGCCGTGCCAGAGCGAGGATCATTTCATCGCTGAGCTGGCGGTTGTGGGGGACCAGGGCGCGACAGTTGTGGTGGCTGGCCCAAACCGGGCCGTTGTATATTTCCAAGGCTTGGAAAAAAGCGTCATCACACAGGTGGGTGGCATCGAGAATGAGCCTGAGGCCCGCCGCTTCCTTGAGCAGGGCGAGGCCCTTTTCGTTGAGCCGGCCAGTGGAATCCGTTCCGTTGGCGTACACCCCCGGGCCGTAGTGCGCCGGGCCAATCGCCCGAAGCCCGTTGGCGTGGGCGCGGTGCAGGTGGTCCAACGAAACCAGGGAATCGGCGCCCTCCAAGGAAAGCACATACCCCACCGGCAGCTTCAGATGCGACCCGTCCTCCCTCTCCAACGCCGCTTCCCAGCTGGCGACCTGCGCGGTAAGAGCCGCCGCATCCCGGATCTGGACCATTTCCCCCGCCTCCTCCATGGCGCTGTACCACGAAAGTTGCGCCTGCGTCATCGCCCAGGCCTGCGCCTGCGACCGCCAGCCCTTGATCGGACTCCACGCGTCTAGTTCGACCCGCGCCAACTGCGTCGCAACGCACACCCCGATCCCGGCCCGCCGCAACTCCGGCAGACTGACCGTCCCCCGGCCGCGGTCCGGCTTGTCAGTCAGGTGCGCCTCCGTGGCGCGGATTGCATCTACCGAACAGGTCAGGTCCCGGTTCCACTCGATGGCGTTGATCCCGAGGTCAAGGTGCGCGTCAATGATGAGCATGGATTAAGGAGGGGCTGAGGCTTTTAAAGGGCTCGCGGGCCTTCGCCGAAGCAGTCAGAGCTGTATCCGCAGCTTTCACAGATGCCGCAGATGAGAAAACATAAAAACATCTGCTACATGCCCGAAATCTGCGGATAACCCCCTGTTTGAGCGGAGGAGACCGAGAAGACGCCCTAGAGAGTGATCCTGCGGGCGCGGGCGACGACCGGCCAGGTGTCCGTGGCGAGCCCGGCGCGGGCGACAACCACCTCGCTGTGCAGGGCGACCGTGGGACAGATGTGCCACGGAATACCGTGCACGACCGTACCCACCGGAAACTGCGCGGCGCGGGCGGTGTCCAACACCAGGTGCTCTTCGCTGTGCATCACGGCCCGGGCATCGGGCAGGTCGGGGAAAACCACGCGCGGGTGCGGCATTTCGCTGGCCACGGCCTTGTGCCCCAAATCGAGACAGAGCCTCGCCACCCCCGGCCGGCTCACCACCCGGGCCAGAAGCGTTGCGGCCGGGAGAAACTCCAGGTCCGGCAGCTTTCTGGAATAGCCAGCATCCCAAAGCACTGTGGTTCCCGGACTGCACTCCACCCCGTCCCGGCGGGCGTGCATCGGAAAGGTGGGGGTTCCGCCGGCGACGACTTTGGCGACCGAAAAGCCGGAGGCGAGCAACTGGCCGCGGAGCCATTCCACCGCCTCGAAGGAACGGTTGCAGGCCTCGGTGCGGTCTCCGACGTCGCTTTGCTGGAGGTGGCCGTCGTAGGCATGAAGCCCGCCGACGTGGATTCCCGGCAGCTCGCTCATCTCCGCGTACAAGGTTGCGGCGACGTCGCCGCGCAGGATTCCCGAGCGGCCCATCCCGACGTCCAGATCGAGGAGCGCCTCGATTCTGATTCCGACCTCGAGCGCCGCCTGATTCAGCTCCGCCACAACCAGCGGGGAGTCGACGATCACAGAGAAATGCACCTCGGGAAAGACACGGATCAGGTGCAGAAACCGCCCGATGGCCGGCCCCACAGGCTGCAGCGCGAGCAGGATGTCCAATGCGCCTGCGGTGGCAGCCATCTCGGCTTCCGCAATGGTGGAGCATTTGCACTTGGTGATGCCCATGGCGACTTGCATCGCCACGATCTGGGGCAGTTTGTGGGTCTTTACGTGGGGCCGCAGCGTTGCGGGCCCACTGCTGATGGCCAGCATCTGGGCCAGGTTCCGCTCCACCCTCTCCATATGCAGAACCAGCGCCGGCGACGGCACTTCGTCTTCATTCTCCAACCGCATCCAATCAGTCCAGGGTGTCATACGAGTTCAAAAATCACTTCAATCTCCACGGCAATGTTCCCGGGAAGGGGCCCCATGCCGACCGCACTCCGGGCTCCAATCCCGTGTTCCTCCCCGAACACCTGAGCAAACAGTTCGCTGCAGCCGTTGATGACCTTGGGGTGTTCGTAAAATTCAGGAGCGGAATTGACCATGCCCAGTACCTTCACCACGCGGGCAATTTTGTCCAGTGAACCAAAATGGGCCTTCAGTGTGGAAAGAATCGCCAACCCCACCTGTCTCGCCGCGGCATAGCCCTCTTCGAGGGTCAGCTCCGCCCCCACCCTGCCTTGGATCAGGCTCCCGTCCAGACGCACGGGACCGTGGCCTGAAACGTAGGCCATTTGCTGGCACACCACCAGCGGCCGGTAGACGGCGACGGGCTTGGGCGCCGGCGGAAGTTGGAGTTGAAGACTGCTAAAACGCTGTTCGTGGGTCATGATGCAAATTTACAATGGCCTCCTGCCCGTGCGGGGCGGCCGGGCTTGGAGCCTGCGCCAAAGGCAAAGCAAGTTTCGGGCTAGAGGGGCGAGCGAAAAACCGCCCCCTTCGGAACCAATTGCCCCGCGTCTGGCGTTTACACGGTGAAGCCGATTCGCAAACTTTAACACACATGAACGACCTGAGCCAACGCATCGCCGAAGCCGTCCAAGCCGGCGCCCTCCTGGAAAGCAGCGCAGCCAACCTGCAAAAACTGCTGTCGACTTCGACCGATCCCGTCGTCCACCAGAGTGTGAGCGAACTCATCGCCGGCTCCTGCTGGGCGGAGCTCAACGACCGGTTTTTCCGCACGCTCGCCTTCGGCACCGGGGGTTTGCGCGGGCGCACTATTGCCAAAACGGTCACCACCGCGGAACGGGGCCACGAGCAGGCACTAGGCCGCCCTGAGCACCCCTGCGTAGGCACCAACGCCATGAACGGCTTCAACGTCTCGCGCGCCACCCAGGGACTGGCCGCCTACGTCAAGGAGTACCACGCCCTCTCGGGCAAGCCCGGCCGCCCTGCGCTGGTGGTCGCCCACGACACGCGCTTTTTCTCGCCCGAATTTTCGGCACTGAGCGCAAAGGTGGCTTCTGAAAACGGTGTGGACGTTTTCCTTTTCGCCGGGGCCCGCTCCACCCCCCAGCTTTCCTTCACCGTGCGGGAGCAAAATGCGCTGGCGGGCATTGTCCTGACCGCCAGCCACAATCCGCCGCACGACAACGGATACAAGGTCTACTTCGACCAGGGCGCGCAGGTTGTCGAACCCCATGCCAGCGGGATCATCGCCAAGGTCAACGCGCTCGACACCGACAGCTACACCCCCCTCCCCCTTTCCGAACAGGGCACCATCACCGTCCTCGGGCCCGAGGCGGACGCCGCCTACATGAACCGGTTGGAGAGTCTGGTGCTGGACCCCGCCCTGATCTCGGCCGCCGGCGATCTGAAATGCGTCTACACCTCCATCCACGGCACGGGCGGCACCATCATCCGGCCCATGCTGACAAAACTGGGCTTCCACCACTCCACGGTGGCGGCGCAGGAAGTGGCCGACGGGCGTTTTCCCACGGTCAAAAGCCCAAACCCTGAAAACGCCGAAGCCCTTGCGCTTGCCATCGCCCAGGCCAAGGCGGAAGGGGCGGATCTGGTGATCGCCACCGACCCGGACTGCGACCGGATGGGAGTGGCGGTGCGCAACCGGGCTGGCGAAATGGAGCTTTTGAGCGGCAACGAAATCGGCTCGCTGATGGCCTATTACCGTGTGCTCAAGCTCAAGGAACAGGGGGTGATCACCGCCGAAAACGCCGCGCGCTGCGTGCTGATCAAGACCTTCGTGACCACGGACCTCCAGAAGCAGATCGCCACGGCCAACGGGCTGCGCTGCGTGGAGACCCTCACCGGCTTCAAGTACATCGGCGCCAAGCTCGGCAAGTACGAGCAGGCGCTCCCCGCGGAAATCCGCGCCCAGTACCGCTCGCTGCCGGAGGCCCAGACCCGTGCGGCGCGCCTCGAGCACTCCAGCTATTACGTCTGCGGCGGAGAGGAAAGCTACGGCTACAGCGCCGCCGACTTCGTCCGCGACAAGGACGGCAACGGCGCCACTATTGTGTTTGCCGAAGTGGCCGCGTACGCGCATTCGCGGGGGCTCACCCTCCCCGAACTGCTGGACGAAGTGTACGCAAAGCACGGCTACTTCAAGGAGCAGAACGGCTCCCTCACCTTCGAGGGCGCGGAAGGGGCCGCGCAGATCGCCCGCCTTTCGGCCTCCTACGCTGGGCACCCGCCGCAGGAAGCCGACGGCTCCCAGGTCGTCGGGATGCGCAACTTCGCGACGGAATCCTTCACCGACGTGGAGGGGGATCCCATCCCCAAGGAAAACATGCTGATCCTAGAGCTGGCCGACGGGCGGCGGATTGCGGTGCGTCCATCGGGGACTGAGCCCAAGATCAAATTCTATCTGTTTGCAAAGGCGCTGCCCCCGGCCGGCGCCAGCCTGAGCGCGGAGGATCTCGCGGCCTTGAAGCCCGCCGTGCGTGCCCAGCTTGAAAACCTGTGGCAGTGGATTCAGCAGGACGCCGCGGCGCGCTTGAGGAACGCCTGATGCCGCCTGAAACCGCTTCCCCGCCCACCGCCTTCGAGACCTTGGGCCTGCCCGTGCGCCCCTGGATCGAGCGGGAAACCCTGCAGTCCCGGTTTGTCGAACTCGCCGCCCATTGGCATCCCGACACCAATTCGGATCCGGCGGCTGGGACCCGGTTTCAAGAACTGGTCGGGGCGCATCTGTTGCTGCGCGATCCGGTCAAGCGGCTGGAATGCGTCCTCCAGTTGGAATGCCCCGACCGCGCGGGGGCACAGTCCGGGACGCAGATTACCGACGAGCTGACGGACCTGTTCCTGAGCATCGCGACCTTCAACCGGCAGTTGCAGGCCTTTCACGCCCAGCAGCCCGCCACGCAATCCCCCCTGAGCCGCGCGGTGTTGCAGTCCGATCGCCTCGCACTCGGGCACGATCTGGAGCAGCTCAGCCAGAAGGTCGAACACCACTGGCAGCGTTGCGAAGCCCAGATCCACGCGGCGGACACCATCTGGGAAAGAAGGACGCCTGAGCTGCTCGACTCACTGGGGAAGGTCCTCCGTGAAATGGTCTTCCTCCAGCGCTGGCGGGTCCAGCTGCGCGAATCCCGGGTGCGCCTTGCCCAATCGGCTGTTCAGAGTTAAATCCGCAGATGACTCAGATTGAACAGATAAGTAGAAAAAACATCTGCGGCATCTGAAGCATCTGCGGATTCCTGCCTTCCTGATGAGTATTCCGCGAAAAGCGACCCATCGGGAAGCCTGCCTAGGGGGCGCTGGTTTTCGTTCGTGCCGCGCGGGCGGACTGCGGATAGGGTGTTAGGATGATCGTTCCCGGCAAAACGTGGAGTCTCACCGCACTTAGAGAAGCGCCCCCGGGCATGTACCTGGACGGGCTTAATCTGGGCGAGATCCTGCTGCCGGGGGCCCAGATCCCCGCCGGAACCAAGCCGGGCGATCCGGTGGAGGTCTTTGTGCACCACGATTCCGAGGACCGCCTCGTGGCAACGGTCAAAAAGCCGCTCGCCCAACTCAACCAGGTCGCCGGTTTGGAGGTCGTGGGCGTGCGGCCGGGCATCGGCGCCTTTCTCAACTGGGGGCTGGACAAGGACCTGCT
>CANJYI010000019.1 GCA_947478975.1 Chthoniobacteraceae bacterium | reverse complement strand
CATGACGCCCAACGCCTTTCCGTAGCCTCTGGAGCTCAGACCTGTGGCCAATAGCGACTGGGCCATGAGCCTCTGGTCGGGCTGCATTTCCTTGAGGGTGAGCCCCAGCCTTGTACGTGGGATGAAGTGCCAGTTTTTGCGTTCTGCTTCTTCAAACTTGAAGCAAGCCTTGGCGGTTTGTTCGGGGGAAAGGGTGGCCAGAAAGCCCCGTGCGGCGGACGCCATGTCCGCCTCGAGCGTGTGGGCGCGAAGCGTGGTAGGAACGAAGATGCAGAGGGCAAATGCTGGAGCGAGGAGGTGTGCTGGTTTCATTGGGGAAGGTAGACGATTTGACAGGAGGCCTCGCAAGAAGGAAAGCGTGGGTTTCTTCTACACGCGCGCCATCTGGCGGAGCAGGACTGGACCATGGCTAGCCGTTTGCCTGCCTATTCCTTAGGTGCGCAAAGTCGCGCAACAACTCTCTCCCCGAACCGGCGCACCCATGCGAGGCCCCATCAGGGTCGAAAGCCTCGATCTTGAAGCGGCTCCGCGTGCCCAGCGGGTCTGGTCTATTTCACATTGTGCATATAACCCATGCCCACCCCAATCGAGGTCCAGCCCGTCGGGCCGATGTCAACTCTGGTGTCGTACTGGGAGTCTACCACGCCCTTTTCACGGAGGATCATTGGGCCGCCAATGCCGGGGGCTGCGGGCTGTTGGGTGGAGTTGGCCGCCACCAGGTTGTAGCGCTCCAGAGAGGCCTGGTCGGTGGAGGCCGGAAAATAGGAGGCCAGCTGGCTGAGGGAAAGGGGAGGCTGCCCGCCGTTGGCCGCCGCGTAATTAGAGAGGGCCTGCATCGCGATCGGCGCGAAGCGGTCCTTGGCGCGCTGGCGGAGGTCGGCGAGGGCTTTGCGCACGCCTGCGTCCGAGTCCAGATCGGCTTCCTTGGCAAAGTGGATCCAATCCCCCTCGTCCAGATACTGGAGTTCGGGAATATCCAGCTCCGGATGCTGCTGGATCTGGGCGTTCAAACGGCCTGCCTTCAGTGCGAGATCGAGCACTGACTTTGCAAAAGGTGCCTCCGCAGGGGCGTCCGCTCCTGCTCCAGCTTCTGCTGCCTGTCGCGCGGCATCTTTCTGTTTGGGCGTCTGCGCGGCCGGGTTCGTGCCTTGGGCCGCGAGTTCCTTTTTCAACTGGCGCACCTCCGCCTCCAGCGCCGCCACCTTTGTTGAGGTTGCCTGCCTCTCGGTTTGGAGGGTCTCAAGCTGCACCGCCAGGTCGGCGGGCGCGAGCCCAGCGTCGGATGGAATCCCTTGCATGGCCGGCGTGCGCGGCTCAACAGGGGGACGACTCAGTTCAAAAACAAGCGCTGCGACTCCTCCAAGCAAAGAGAGCAGCAACAGCAGCGGTTTTTTGAGAAACTTCATGGGGTGCGGTGGGACTTGCTTGAGCAACCTACACGATTCAGAGCGGCGGCCAAGGAGGCAGAGCCGGCGGGATTGCGAATCGTGTAGGATCGGGAAGTGGCGGATTTTGTGCTGGCAAAGCCTGCCGTGTAGCTCAATTTGTTGGAGTTAGTTAGCCGCAACCAGCCCCCCCCCCTATGCTGACTCTAAACGGGTTTCACAAAACCAACTGCTCCGGCATTTCTCGCCGGGAGTTACTGCAGCTCGGGGGCGTGGGCCTCCTCGGGCTGAACCTGCCCAAGGTCTTTGCCGCACAGGACGCGGGCGGTCCCTTCCGGGGCGGACGCGCCAAATCCGTGATTTTCCTCCACCTCTTCGGCGGTCCAAGCCAGCTCGAGACCTTCGATCTCAAGCCCGATGCACCCCGTGAAATCCGAGGCCCCTTTTCGCCCATTGCTTCCCGCACTCCGGACCTGCGCATCAGCGAGCATCTGGGGCGGCTGGCGCGCATGTCCGACAAGTTTGGCGTCATCCGGACGATGTCGCATTCCTACAACGACCACAGCGGCGCGGGGCACTACATTCAGACCGGCCGCCGCTGGCATTTGCCGGTGGGGGGAGGGTTCTCGGCGACTCCGGAGGACTGGCCTTCGATGGGTTCCATGGTCGAATACCTCAGCCAGCAGGCTCCCGGCGGGATGGATCGGGACACGACCTCCTACGCCGTGTTACCCAACTGGCTGGGGCGTTTGCAGGACGTGGGCCAGTACAGGCGTCCAGGCCAGTACGCCGGCTGGCTGGGCAACGGATACAACCCGATGACCACCCGGATCGACAAGCGGGACAAGACCGACAACCCCTACTGGAGGGAGTGCACCGACGCGGAGCTCAACTATTCCATAGAGGGATTGCAGCCGTTGGTCCCGATCGGGCGGATCCGCGAGCGGGACACCCTGCTCAGCCAGTTTGAAGGTGTTCGCGAGCGCCTCGCCTCGGGAGAGGCCGACGCGCTGGACCGGCACCGCAAAAGGGCGCTGGCCCTAATCGCCTCAGACAAAATGGCCGGAGCCCTGGACATCCAGCGCGAGCCCGAAGCGATGCGCGACCGCTATGGGCGCCACCTTTTCGGCCAGTCCTGCCTCATGGCCAGACGCTTCGTGGAGGCGGGTACAAAGTTTGTCACCGTCCACTACGACTGCGTGGACGGCTACGGATGGGATTCCCATTTGACCAGCAACGACGTCAAAGACCATCTGCTGCCCACCTTCGACCAGGCCTGTTCGGCGCTCCTTGGCGACCTGGACGAGCGCGGGCTTCTGGACGAGACCCTAGTGGTCGCCCTCGGTGAAATGGGGCGCACGCCCGTCGCCAATTCCAAGTGGGGACGGGGCCACTGGAGCACCTGTTTTCCCTGCCTCATAGCCGGGGCGGGCGTGCGCGGTGGGATTGTGTACGGAAAGTCCGATGCCAAGGCTGAGTACCCGCTGGAGGGGGCTGTCTCTCCGGAGGATCTGGCCAAAACGATTTACTGGGCCCTCGGAGTGGATCCGGACATGTTTCTCACAGACCGCCGGGGCCGCCCGGTACCGCTGGTCGAAAGCGGAAAGCCCCTGGTGTCCTTGTTCGGCTGAGGCCGCCCCAACAAGAAACAAGAGGTGCGCCCGGAAGCCCCCTCCAAGCCGGGCCGAGGCATTGTTTTTGGGCCAATGTGCAAGGGCGTATGGCCCTTTTTTGACTCAGTTTTCCCGGCGGAACTGCACCGACTCAAGCACCTCCTGCGGAGCCTGCGCCGCGCGGATGCAGACCTGGGCCCAGGCGGCCTCCTGCGTGCCGTTCAATGTGATGTGGTCGCTTGGAGCGTTGAGCGGCTCTGTTTCGGTGGGCACGGCCGGTCCGCTGGCTGCCGGCTTGAGACGCACAAACACAAGGGGGCTTTCCGCTTGGGGAGCGCTCTTTTTCCAGTGCGCTTCCAGCCTGTAGGAGACGCCCTTTTCCAAGGGGAGCCATTCGCCGTCCCAGTCGCGTACCGAGGTCTTGGCCGCCAGCTTTCCGGGGGGAGTTTTCATCGACCAGTGATCCAGTGCATCTGCGCCACTCCATTGCAGCAGAAAATCTCCGTTTCGCAGGAGGTTTCCCGAGGCCGCCGCCGAAAGTGCGAGCTGGGGCACGATAAAGCCGCCGCTCCTGAGGGAAACAGCCATCGGTGCGGAGGTCGCGCCGGGAGCGAGCGCCACCAGCTTGTAGTCGCCTTCGGGTAGGTGCCGGAACGCAAAAGAGCCGTCCGGCGCCGTGAGCGTGGAGAAGTCCGTGCCCAGCAGAACGACCTTGGCGGGCAGCCTGTCGAGCGAGGGATGGTTGTTCTTTTGCAAAGCAACCGTGCCGGAAAGGGAGGCGCCGGACGCGGGTCTGGCCGCCAGCACACCGAGGGTGTGGAGCAGGTCCGCCGTGACTCGGGCCGTCTCGAGCGCGCTCTCCAACACGACGGGCTCGACGGGTTCCCGCCGGTCTGCGTCCACGTCGGCGCGGCAACGGGCCGCCCGTTCCTTGGAAAACTCAATCAAGCCATCCATCCTGGCCAGGAACCCGGCCTCGGCAGCGGAATCGTCCTCCCCCAAAAGCTGCGGCTGGTATTCGGGAAGGTGGATGAGTTTGGCGTCCACCCAGTTTTCCATTTTGGAATGTGCGGCGCCGAGAAAGCCGGCCGCGTGCGGTGGGCTCCCCGTGTCTGTGGTGAAGTGGAGAAGGGAGCCGATCCAGCGGGCGGCGTTTCTGGGGGATTCGGTCCGGAGCGCCTGAAGCGCCCGACGGAAAAACGGCGCGTAGGTTTGCTTCACTTCGGGGCAGATGTGCTGGCTGTGCGTTTTAGCCTTGGGAAACAGCAGGTAATCGTCCGCGTAAAAGACCTCGTCCGTCCTGATGAGCAGCTGCGTTCGCCAGTCTGCCATCCAGACGTATTGGGCGAGGACGCCGGTGTCGGCGCCCAGTTGCTTGTAGATCCCGTCCCCGGTTCCGAGGGCGGTGAGGGCGGCCTGAGCGATTTCGGTGTGCGGCCCCCAAGCCAGGGCGGCTTGGGAAAAAAGCACGAGTGCCGCGGAGGTTGCGGTCCGGTAAATGGCGGAGGAGTGGTGGAAGCGGTTCATTTTGGGGGGGTGGGGATGCGAAAAGGGGGCGCTGAAGCCGCTGGAGCCGGATGCCGCCCCGAGCCTTTGGGGCAAGCTTAGCCGGCCGCTTCCAACTGGCTCAGCACCCAGCGGTATTCCGCCGCGATACTCTCTACGATGTCACCGGGGTGGACCTCCGGAGGCAGTACGTCAAACGTGTACGTCTCGATCTCCAAATGCGGACACGCTCCTGCCAGCACTTCCTTCCAGAAAGGCAGATCCAGCGAGTCAGCCGTGGAGGCAAGCGGGGCGCGCGGGGCGACAAACAGCGGAACATGGAAATGCACGCGCAGTTCCTCCAAATCGGTTTCAGCGGGAAGCGCCGCGAGGCCTGCGGGCAGGTCGGTCCAGGCTTTGCGGGAGCCGTGCGGACCGCGCGCCTTGACCTGATGGAGGTAGGTCGGCTCGCGGAAAGCCTTCAGCGCCTCGATGGCCTCCGGCGTGGCAGGGGCCCTCAGCGCAGCGCTCAGCTGGATTTTTGAGAGAAGCACCCCGGCGGAACGGTAGGCGCGCAGGGAGGCGGTCAAATCCTCGTACTGTAGCGCGACGTGGCAAGTGTCGAAGCACACGCCCACATGGCGGTGCAGCAACGCCAGCGCCGCTTCCGGGCCCACCTGCAGTTGCTCGCGCAAGACCGGCACGGCGCCCGCCGGCAGGGCGTCTGCAAAAAAGGCGAGCGTTTGAGCGGTTGTCTCAAGGAAGCAGTCCGGTTCGGGCTCCAGCCCGAGGTGGATTCTGCGTCCGGTCTGGGCTTCGATCCGGGCGAGGCCGGCAGCCGCGGCGCCCAGATTTCGGGCCATGGAAAGTTCGTCCTCCCGGCTTTTGATCCACGGCGCAAAGGAGCCGGGCACCGTGCTGATGCTGCCCTCTTCGCCGGAGGGGAGCCAGTGCGCCAGAACTTCCGCCAGTTGCAGGGTGTAGCTGAGGCGCTCGGATGTCCTCCAGTCGGGCGCGTAAACATTCTCCTTCACGGGGCCCTTGTGGAAGCGGCCGTAGGGAAACCCGTTGATGGAAAAGGGGTACAGGTTCTGGGCGGCAAAAAGGGCGGCTCCCTCGGCCAGTGCACCTGGGGCGGCCAGCTCCGCAGCGGCCGTGGCGCTCAGACGCAACCCAAGCCCGAAGGGGCCCTCAGCGTGCAGGGTGTTTTTGACCGCAACGGCCTTTTGCGAAAGGGCCGCATAGTTTTCCGCCCAACTCTCGCCCGGATGAATGTTCTGGCAGTAAGTGAGGTGGAGCAGGGGATTCTGGGGAAGTCGCATGGCAGTAAATTTAGATAGCACAAATGCCCCGCAACGGGCACGGAAGAAGCGCCGCCCCCGCCTATTTGAGGACGCGCTGAATCGGATCCAATGGTGATGGTGTCCCCGTCTCGATTACACAGGCACCACCAAGCCTTCCGCCGTGGCAAGTTGCCTTTGATTCGTGTCAAAGGTCAGAAACTTGGCGACCCCCAAATGGAGGGCCGTAGCCACATGGAGAATGTCGGCCAGTCGGTGCCCTGCGGCGAGGGTGTGCGCGCTGCTCAGCGACTCAGCGCGTTGGTGCACGGCCGACCAATCCACAGGCATGGGAGTGAGTATCCCCGCATTCAGATCGGACTGAAGCTCCTTGAGCATCTGTTGTCCCTGGAGCTGCGTAAACCCCTTGGACCGGTCGTTCAGGTGCAGCCGAATCTGAAGGCGTAAGGACTGGCGAAACTCAAGCAGCAGCAGGCTCGACACCCCCAATCCGCCGGTCATCGCCGCCATAAACTGGTCGGCCTTCTCGGAGTGAACCTGTGTACGGTACAGCGCGCAAAGAAAGGACGTGTCGGGGAAACTGTTCATCCCTCTTCTCCTTCCAGTTCATCGGCCCGCATCGCGGCCACCTCAGCCTCCGTAAAGAGACGATCCCCCCAGATGGCCCGCCGCCGCGATGCGAAGTCCGGCTTTACGGGTTCGGCCCGCGCCTCCGGGCGCCACGCGGTCAGCAGTCCAATCGGCTGGCCTCGTTTTTCAATACGGATGTCTTCCCCCTCTGAAAGCCATGCTTCCAGCTTCGAAAAGGAGTTGCGCAAGTCCCGGACGGTTACCGTTTTCATGATGTGGACAAATTAAGTCCACATCACTTTTCCGGCAACTGCTTTCAGGGAAGAGAATGGGCCAAGGTGCCAGTTTGAGTCAGGGCCGTATGCCCCGCAACGGGCACGGAAGAAGCGCCGGCCCCGCCTATTTGAGGACGCGGTTCAGGGAGCCTGCGTAGCCGGTGAGCTCCACATAGGCCGAGCCCACCACCTTGCCGTTGGCCTTCACTCGGCAGGCCCCTTCCCAGTAGGGAATCCCGCTTCCGCTGTCTCCAAGCTCCTGATCCGCGCCAAGGGGCTCCAAGAAAAACTCCGTATTCTGGCCGGTGGCGGGATCCGGGACACTCAGCCGCACGGGCAGGGGATAGCTTGCTCCCGAGCGCGGGCTGCGCCACTGGGCGGCCCCTTCCCAGCGGAAGGCATCCGAGCCAAAGCGGACGGTTTTCCCCGCCGCATCCACCCAAAACAGGGCGGAAGCCGGGTCGCTGGAGCCGTCCTTGCGGCGCAAACGGTACACCATGATTTCGCGGCCGTCGTCGAACTGGATACCCGCCCAGTCCCAGCCTGTTTGCTCCTGCGTGAGTTGGCTGCTACTGATTTCGTGATCCATCCAGGCCTCGCCTCCGATGTTGAAGGTCTTTCCGTCAAGGCGAAGCTGCCCTTCCGCGGCAAGCCTTGGAAAGGTCAGGTACCAACTGGCGGCCTCCGGCGAGTCGCCCTTGCGGGAGACGCCGTCTTCTCCAAAGACGACCAGAGGCTTGCGGGGGCGCAGCGTGAGTTGGAGGCGGGCTTCGTTGCGGATGCGGGTGTCGAGGTGGAAGGTTTCCGGCTGCGCGGGATCAAGAAAGAGGCGGTTCCCGTGGTGCTGGACGTCTAGGGTGTCCTCGGCGCTTGAGGCGTCCCAACCGGCGCGGGAAAGACGCTCGGCGTGGATGAACTTGCCGGTGCGCACCTCGAGGAGCGCGGCATGGAAGAGGTAGAGCTGGTCGGAACGAAAGGCGCCCGATTTCTTCACCTCCTTCCCTGGAGGGGCTCCGGCGCGGCGAAAGAAGGTGGCTTGAAAACCGAAACGCTCCTTGGTCCCGACCTCAAAGAGGTGCCCGGTCACATACCACCACTCCACCTTGAAACCAGGGTGGCTCCCGTGGTCCTTGGGAAATTCAAAAGTGTGTCCCGGCTGGGGCACCAGGAACCCGTCGGCGGTGCGCTCGGCAAGCGGTGGAAGGGGCGCGGGGGCGGCTGCAAAAAGGCAATGGGCACAGAGCAACAGGAGGAAAATAACCCTGCCGATTGCTGGAAAAAGTACGCCAAGGGAACAAGTGTTCATGTAACTCAGTCGGCTCGGTCTACGGGGAGGTCCGCCCCCCAGCGTCCCGCAGTCCAGGCGACCAGCGCTCCAGAGGCGGGAATCAGAAGGGCAAGCAGGAGGAGGGGGCGCAGCGGAAGCGTCAGTTGCAGCGTCCAGCCGAAGGTCTGCTTGTTGATAACAAACACCAGCAAGGCACCCAGGCCCGCGCTGGCCAGCAGCCCGCCCAAGGTCCCTACAACCGACAAAAGCGCGCCTTCCCAAGCCGCCACCCGGGCAATTTCGGAATGGGTCATGCCCAGGGCGCGCAGGGTGGTCAGTTCCGCCCGGCGCTCCGCCAGCACGCTGGCAAGGGTCGCACCCAAACCGGCAAGTGCCACGAGCACACCGATCCCTTCAAGGGCGTAGGTGATGGCGAAGGTCTGCTGGAAAATCCGCATAACCTCCGCCCGCAGATGGGCGTTGGTGTAGACGGCGAGCCCGGGGTAAGCCGCCCGCGTTTGCGCGCGGAAAGCCTCCGCATCGGTGCCGGGCTTGAGTACGAGCGCGAGGGTGCTGAGTTGGTCGGTTTCAAACCAGCGCTGCATGTGCCGGCGGTCCACGAGAATGATGCCCTTGTCGTCGCCGTAGTCGGTGTAGACCCCCTCCACTTTCAGGGTGCGCTCGCCCGTGGGGGTCGGGACGCGCACCGTTCCCCCGCGGTGGATGCGAAAGCGCGCGGTAAAACTTTCGCTCACCACGCAGAGGTCCTCGTTTTTCTCCTTCGAAAACACCGCATCAGTGACGGGCGGATCCAGCCAGAGCAACGGTTCGTGGCGCTTGTTGAAGGACATGTCGGTTCCGTTGAGGCGGACCGGCCCTCCGGGAAGCTCCACGCGCGTGATCAGCAGCCCGTCCCAGTCGGCGACCGCAGACTCCGAGGTGATGCCCTTCCATGTGGCGGCCGCCATGTGGCTGTTCGCGCTCGCGTTCTGGTTGGCGTCGCTCGTGATGTAGATGTCGGACTGAAGGGCGAGGCGAATCCAACCGCTCACGGAGGATTCAAAGCTTCCCACTAGAATGGCCATGCCCCCGGTCATCGCAATGGCGCACACAAGACCGGCCACCGCCCAACGGTGGCGGCTGGAGGGTTGGCGGAGATGGCTGTTGGCGAGGCGGCGGGCGGGGGACACTTTTCCCATACGGGAGGCCAGCCAACCGGCGAAGGGCAGGGCTTCCCCAGCCAGGAGACCGGCGCCGAGCACCCCGAGAAGGGCGCTGGCATAGCCGGCCAAGGAAAAGGGCGTGCCCCCCTCCAAAATCAAAGGCGGACAGAACGCCAACGCTGTGGCTGCCGCCGCCAATCCGAACCCCCAAAGGCGGCCCTTCCCCAGGGACGTTTTGGAAGCCGCGCCGCCGCCTGTTCCCTGCGCCCACAACTGGGCGGGCAGGGTTTCGGCAGCCCTCTTGGCGGGGAGCCAGCCGGCCACGAGACTGGAGGTGATGGCCAGCAGCATGGCGCCGAGGGCCTCGTCCAGATGTAACGCTGCAGCCGTGGTGTTGCTGGCGTAGTAGAGCGTGTTGACCGTCTGGGATACGGCCCGGACGGTTCCCTGCGCCAGCACCCAGCCCCCCAGAACGCCAACGGCCCCGCCGGCGAAACCCAACAGAAGAGCCTCCCAAAGCCAGGCCCAGCGTATTTCCGCCGCCGTGACTCCCATCGCGCGCAGAATGCCGATCTCGGCCTTGCGCTTGACCACTGCGGCGTCGAGCGCCTGGAAAATCAAGTAGAGCCCGACTAGCAACGCGATGAGCGAAAGAATCGTCAAATTCAGCCGAAACCCTCGCGTCATGACCTCCGCTGCCGCCTGGCGTGACTCGGGGGAACGCACGTTTCCGAACGTTTCCAGCGTACGGGAAAGGGCCGCCAAAGTGCGTTCCGTTTGCGCCGGCGCGGTGCGGGTTGCGCGGTCCAACAGGAATTCCAACCGGTCGAGCCGGCCTTCCTTGCCAGAGAGCACCTGCAACGCTGGCAGGTCCATCACGAGCAGGTTTTTGGGAGCCGTCGGCTGGTCGGGACGGCTGGGAATGATGCCCGCGATTTCAAACTCAACCGTGCGTTCGCCAAGAATCAGGGACCATTTCGAGCCCACGCCAAGCCCCTCCTGCTCCGCGAGGGACTGAGCGCAGAAAATTGCATTGGGCCGCTCGAGAAGCTTCCAAAAACCGCCCTCGTCCGAGGGGGCCTGTTCCCCGGCATTTCCTTGGCTGAACCAGGAGCGGTCCAGATTTTTTGAAGTGGCGAGGTTTTGGAGCCCGATGAGATCGACCCCCAGCAGGGTGAAGGAGGTTCTGGAGCCGATGCCCTGTTCCCGCTCCGTGCTGCTGCGGGGAAGGGCCGCGCTGGTCTCGACCACCGGGATGACTTCCTCCACCCCCGAAAGCCCTTCGTCCGTCTGGCGCGCCGTCTTGAGTTGCTCCAGCACGGTCTCGGAAAGCAGGCCGGCGCGAGGAGTCAGAACCGCGTCGCTCTGCTGGGTGAGCACCTCCGCAAACTGGGTGAAGCTCGCGACGGCCGCGCGGTTGGCCAGGCGCATTGAAAGAAAAACCGACACGCCGATGGAAACAAGCAGCACCAACAACGCCGTGCGCCTGGGTTGCTGGCTCCAGTGCCGCCACGTGCACTGGCGCAGGAGCATCACCACCACCCGTGCCCGGCCCCGGAGCACGGCCTGTGCCGTGGCTCGGCTGCTTCCTTCCCTCTCCACTGCAGGGGCCGGCGCCGCGTTCATCGTCCGGAAGTTTGCAGGCTGCCGTCCCGCATTTGCACAATGCGGTGGCAGATGGCGGTGGCCTCGGCGCTGTGGGTCACGAGCACGAGGGCGGTTCTTGTCTCGTCGGTGAGCTCGCTCAGGAGGGCCAGAATGTTCGCTCCGTTGGCGGAATCCAAATTGCCGGTGGGTTCGTCGGCAAGCAGTACAGCCGGCCCGTGGATCAGGGCGCGCGCGATGGCCGTGCGCTGCATCTCCCCTCCGGAGAGCTGGGCGGGAAAGGCATCCGCGCGGTGTCCGACATGCACCCTGTCGAGCAGCGCCTGGGCCCTTTTTGCGCGCTCCGAGGCCTCCACCCCGAGGAGGACCAGCGGAAACTCGACGTTTTCCCGCACGCTCAACGTCGGAAGGAGATGGAAGAACTGGAAGATATTCCCGAGTTTCCGGCGGCGCAGGTCCGCCAGTTCGGAGCCCTGCATCCGGGTGATGGGTTCGCCTCCAATCAAGATTTCGCCCGAATCCGGACGGTCAATCCCGCCGAGGCAGTTGAGCAGTGTTGTTTTCCCGCTGCCCGAGGGCCCTGTCAAAGCCAGACGTTCCCCGGGGGCGACCTGAAGGGAGACCTCCCGCAGGACGGGGCGCAAGTCGTACTGCTTGGAGACAAAACGACATTCAATTGCAGTAGGGTGCATGGTGCGGGCGGTGGCTGGGGAAACCGGCGCAACCGCACGACCAGAGCCCCCCGAGCGGCAGGAAACCTACTCCAACCCTAGCTGGGATGCTACTTGGAAAGGCCGCGGTGCTTTTCTCTTTCCTGCGGGTACCCGGGGGTTTCGAGTGTGGCCAGAAAGTCCAGTTGTTCGGGCTGCGGCGCGGAAAGAAAACCAAGCCGGGTAAACAAAGAGCGGAAGGACAAAGAGCGGAAGGAGTGCAGGATCTGTTTCATCAGCGCCATCCTGCCTGCGGGGGTGGGACATCTGCGGGGGTAGGGACAAAAAACTTTTAGCTTCTGAAAGGTGAATTGGTTTGTGCAGGTAGAAACGATTGCGTGGAGGCCGAGCGCCTGATATAACCAATACCCAATCGGTTTAGTCAGGTTATGTGACTGGCCGCCAAACCGCCTTCCTCTTTCCACTCATGTCCGCCCTTGCTCTTTCCGGCGAAGCCCTTGAAGCCCAGACGGAAAACCTTTCCAACATGCCGCTCACGGACGTGCTCCGCTGGTGCTGGGACACCTTTGGGACGCTTGCCGCCGTGGGGACGAGTTTTCAGGGGGCTGGGCTGGTTCTGCTGCACCATGCCGTTCAGGCGGGCCTGCCTTTTCCCGTGTTCACCTTGGATACGGGCCTGCTTTTTCCTGAGACGCTGGAGACAAAGAGCCGGTTGGAGGCGTTCTTTGGGATCCAGATTGAGAGTCTCGTTCCTGAATTGAGTTTGGAGCAGCAGGCGGTGCAGTTCGGTCCCGAGCTTTGGAAGCGGAATCCCGACACCTGCTGCCAACTGCGAAAGGTGGAGCCCTTGAAGGAGCGGCTCAGCACCCTCTCTGTTTGGATCACCGGTGTCAGGGCGGAGCAGGGGGCCACGCGGAAGAAGACGGCCATTCTCGAGCGGTACTTGTTTGATCCGCTGCTTGAGCGGCACCTGTTCAAGCTCAACCCGATGGTCAACTGGAAGCGGGAGTCCGTTTGGGAATACCTGCGGGCGCACGGTATTCCCTACAATCCGCTTCAGGACAAAGGCTACCGCTCGATCGGCTGCCAGCCCTGCACGCGTCTGGCCGGAGAGGCGGACGACGAGCGGGCGGGGCGCTGGGCCGGTTTTGATAAAACAGAGTGCGGCATCCACACTTTTCTTCCCGCAGCCCCCTAGCGCGGCGCAACCCTTGGCATACATTTTCCTCTCTTTTTCGCACCTTCGCACCTCATCATGAACGCATCCGAACTCACCCTGCCGGACTATTCCCAGCATCCCGCCTACGCCGCCAAATACCCGGCCCCCGTTCCGGGCGGGTCGCCGGCCTTCTTTCCCGAAAAGGTCAGCCGCGCCGACGCCGACCATCTGGACGCCTTGGAGGCGCAGAGCGTTTATCTGATCCGCGAGGCGTTCCACCACTTTAAGAACCTGTGCATGCCGTGGAGCATGGGGAAGGATTCCAACGTGTTAATCTGGCTCTCGCGCAAGGCGTTCGGGGGGCACATTCCCTATTCCCTCCTGCACATCGACACGACCTACGAGTTCCCCGAGATGCTCGCCTACCGGGACTGGGCCGTGGCCTACCACAAGCTCAACCTGATTGTGAAGATCAACGAGGACGCGCGGGCAGGCACCGGCGCCTACGCCGAGCGCGGCCCCATTGGCTACGACACGGCCGACCCGGTGACGGTCACCCATGAGCTCAAGACCGCCGCACTCCAGCAGGTGATGGCCGAGCACCAGTGGAGCGCCCTGATTACGGGGATCCGCCGCGACGAGGACCCCACCCGGGCCAAGGAGCGCTACTTTTCGCCGCGCAACAAGGACTTCGAATGGGACTACAAGGACCAGCCACCGGAGTTTTGGAACCAGTTCACCACCTCGTGCGCGGCGGGCGAACACGTGCGCGTCCAAGCCCTTCTGGACTGGAGCGAGCGTGACATCTGGCTCTACATCCAGCGCGAAGGCATTCCCATCCCGCACATGTACTTTGCCCGCGAGGGAAGCGACGGCAAACGCTACCGCTTCCGTTCCCTGGGCTGCTGGCCCATCACGGGGGCGGTCGAAAGCGACGCGGATTCCATCGACAAAATCATCGAGGAACTCGCCCATACCAAAACCGGGGAACGCGCCGGCCGCGCCCAAGACCACCACGAGCGCAACGCCATGCAGAAACTCCGCGCCAAGGGCTTCATGTAAACCCGGAACGGCCCTGTCTCTTCTTTCCTGCGCAACCCTTCCAGCAGAATTTCACTCTTTCCTTTTCCATGTCCTCCACCTCCATCCCTTTGCCTGAAGCCCATCCTGTAGGCTCTGTGCCCGTGGGCACCCCGTCCGCCGGGCGGCTCCGGGTCGTGTTCGTCGGCCACGTCGACCACGGCAAGTCCACCCTCATCGGACGCATCCTCTACGATACGCACTCCCTGCCTGACGGCAAGGTGGAGCAGGCTCAAAAAGCCAGCGCCGCCGAGGGGATGGTCTTTGAGTACGCCTTCCTGCTCGACGCCCTCCTTGAGGAGCAGGAACAGAACATCACCATCGACACCACCCAGATCCAGTTCAAGACCGCCAAGCGTCCGTACGTCATCATCGACGCGCCGGGACACAAGGAGTTCCTCAAGAACATGATCACCGGCGCAGCCAGCGCCGACGCGGCGGTGCTCCTGATCGCCGCCAACGAGGGTGTCCAAGAGCAGAGTCGGCGCCATGGCTACCTGTTGAGCCTGCTGGGCATCCGCCAGGTGGTCGTCGCCGTCAACAAGATGGATCTGGTCGGGTATTCCGAGGAAACCTTCCGCTCCGTACAGAGCGAGTACCGCGAGTTCTTGGAGCAGATCGGAGTAGTGGCCCACGCCTTTGTTCCGATTTCCGCCCGAAACGGGATCAATGTGGCCGGGCGCACGCCCGATCCCGCCGAACCCAACCCCATGCCCTGGTACGACGGCGCTACGATCACCGAGATGCTCGACACCTTCGAGCCGCCGCAGCCGCTGGGCGCCTTGCCGCTGCGACTGCCGATTCAGGACGTCTATCGTTTTGACCACCGCCGGATTTTGGTCGGCCGCGTGGAGTCCGGAACGCTGCGGGTGGGGGACCGCCTGGTGTTCTCGCCCAACAACAAGACGAGCGAGGTGGCTTCCATTGAAAACTGGAGCGGACCTGAGACGTCGGTCGCGTACGCCGGGCAGTCCGTGGCGATCACCCTAAAGGAGCAGATCTTTGTGCAGCGCGGCCATGTCGCCTCCCATGAGGAGCGGGCTCCCATCGAGTCGAACCGTTTTCGGGCACGCCTCTTCTGGATGGGCAAGCGACCCCTGACCATTGGCCAGAGTTACAAGCTGAAGCTGGCGACACAGGAACTCGACGCCGAGGTGGTCTCGGTGGACCGAGTCATCGACGCCTCGACCCTGGAGACGGTGCTGGGCGACCGGCCCTTCATCCAGCGCAACGACGTGGCGGAGGTCGTCTTGCAGACCCGCGGCGCCTTGGTGATGGACAACCAGGACAGCAACCCCTTCATGGGGCGCTTTGTCATTGTGGACGACCGGCAGGTGGCCGGCGGCGGGATCATCCACGGAGGGGTCTACGCAGACCGTTCCAAGATCAAGAGCGCGAACATTTACTGGTCTGAGGGCAATGTGCTGCCCCGCAACCGGGCGTTGCGCAATGGCCACCATGGAGCGGTTCTGTGGTTTACCGGGCTGAGCGGCTCGGGCAAGTCGACGTTGGCGCGCCAGATCGAACGGGAACTCTTCAACGCAGGGCGGCAGGTCTACGTCCTCGACGGGGACAACATTCGCCACGGGCTGAATTCGAACCTCGGCTTTTCGCCGGCGGACCGGGAGGAAAACATCCGCCGGGTTTCGGAAGTGGCCGCCTTGATGGCGGATTCCGGACTCATCGTGCTGACGGCGTTTATCTCGCCGTATACGCAGGACAGGCGGCGCGCCCGCGAGATCGTGCTCCAGGGCGGGCACGAGTTTGCGGAAGTGTACGTTGAGGCGCCCCTCGAGGTGTGCGAGGCGCGCGACGT
>CANJYI010000018.1 GCA_947478975.1 Chthoniobacteraceae bacterium | reverse complement strand
TGAGCCGCACCGGCGTCGGGACCTCCGTGCTCAGACTCACCGCGGCGGTCCCGCTGGTGACCGTCCCTGCGATATTGCTGACGACGGCGCTGTAGCCTGCCACGTCCCCTGCCTGAACGCTTGCAATGGTGTACTCCGGAGAAGTCGCGCCGGTGAGGTTTACTCCGTCCTTGCGCCACTGGTAGGAGAGCGGGCCCACGCCCGAGGCGGTCACCGAGAGGGTCAGGGAGTCGCCGGCAAACACGGTGGAGTCTGTCGGTTGGGAAAGAATTCTCAGCGGAGTGTCGCGCAACAAACCGAGCCTTACCTTGGAGTTGTCGAGGTCTGTGACCACAAGGTTTCCAAGCGCGTCCACGCAAAGGCCAGAGGGATAAGCGAAGCGGACGAGGGCACCGGTGCCGTCCGCACTGCCGGTGGCTCCTGCGGCGCCTGCCAGCGTGGAGACGGTACCATCCGTGGAGATTTTGCGGATGGTATGGTTGAACGTGTCCGCCACAAAGATCGTCGCTGTGTTGTCCACGGCGAGGCCCTGCGGCGCGGAGAAGGAGGCGAAGGAGGTGGCGCCATCGAGCGCTCCCGCGGCGGCGGGGCTTCCGGCCACAGTGCTGAGCACTCCTCCCGGACTCAATCGCCGGACGGCGTTCCCGTCGGTCAGCAACAGGTTGCCGCTGCTTTCCAGTACGATCGCGCCCGGGCCGCTAAACCGCGCGGCCGCGCCCGTCCCGTCGGCCGAGCCGGAAACTCCCGCGGCCCCCGCGAGCGTTGAGACAACGCCGGAGGGGGAGACTTTGCGCACCGTGAAATTCCCGGCGTCGGAGACGTAGATGTTGCCCGCGGCATCCAGCGCCACACCGCGCGGCTGGGAAAACCGGGCGTTGTTGCCGGTCCCATCGGCGCTGCCCTTGTAACCGGCGATGCCCGCCAGCGTGGTGACGAGGCCTTCGGATGAAATCACGCGCAGCACATGGTTGCCGGTGTCTGCGACGTACACATTGCCCGCGGCATCCACCGCAACCGCCTGGGGTGCGTTGAACTGGGCGTCGGTCCCCCTGCCGTCGAGGCTGCCCGGGGCGCCGGTGCCGGCCAAGGTCGTGACCACTCCCGAGAGGGTCACCTTGCGGATGGTGTGGTTGCCGGCGTCTGCAATGTAGACGTTCCCGGCGGCATCCATTGCCGCCCCGCGCGGGGAGTGGAACCGGGCGTCGGTGGCGGTCCCGTCCAGGTCGCCCGAACTCGAAGTGCCGGCGAAAGTGCCGACAACCGAACCGGGGCCGACCACGCGGAGCACGGAATTGCCGGTGTCCGCAATGTAGAGCGTCCCCGTGGGAGCAATGCAGACGGCCAGCGGGTTAAAGAATTCCGCGCCGTTGCCCGTCCCGTCTTTTGCGCCGGGGAGAAAGGAACCCGCCGGCGTGGTGACAACGCCGGAGGACGTGACCGCGCGGAGCCGGTTGCCGTCCAGCACCCAAAGGTTGCCGCCTGCGTCCGAGGTAAGCGCTGTGGGGGTTGCAAAGCGCGCGGCGTCTCCGGTCCCGTCGTCGGTGCCGTAGAAGCCGGCGCGTCCGGCCGGCGTGGTGACGGTTCCGCCGGTGGTGATTTTGCGGATGGTTTTGTTGCCGGTATCCGCGACGTACAGGAATCCAGTGGCGTCAAAGGCAAGGTCGGAGGGAGAGTTGAAGCGCGCGTTGGAGGCCACCTCGTCGGTGCTTCCGAGAAGCCCGGGTGCGCCTGCAAACGTGCTGACCACCCCCGCAGAGGTGATCTTGCGGATGGTGTGGTTGCCGGTGTCGGTGACAAAAAGGTTGCCGGCCGCGTCCACCGCGACCCGCGTGGGCTGGTTGAAGCGCGCGGCGATTCCCGTGCCATTCAAGGAGCCGGGCGTACCAAGGTTGCCGGCAAAGGTGGTGAGCACGCCCGAGGCGCTGATTTTGCGGATCACATGGTTGCCGGTATCGGCGACGTACAGGTTGGAGCCGGCGTCAATGGCGATGCCCTGGGGCGCGCGAAGACGGGACTGCAGGGGAAGCCCGTTCTCACCGCCGCGGCTGCCCGCGATTCCGGCAAGGGTCGTGACGACGCCGGCGGGCGTGATCTTGCGGATCGTATGATTCTGCGTGTCCGCCACGTACAGGTTGGAGCCGCCGTCCATGGTGAGCCCGCGTGGATAGTTGAACTGGGCTGCGGCACCCGTGGCGTCGAGACTGCCGGCCCCTCCTGGCGCTCCCGCGAGGACCGACCAGATCCCGCCCGCCGGCGGCGTCAGATCAAAGCTCAGCGGAACATCCGCACTGGCCACCGGTTGACCGTAGGTACCCGTGACCAGCACCGAATACACCGCCAAATCGGCGGGCTGCACCGAGTCGATCGTGTAGCCTGCAGCCGTCGCGCCAGCGATCGACACTCCGGCTTTGCGCCACTGGTAGCCCAAGGGCGGCGTGCCGGCCGCAAGCACGTTGAAGGTGGCGGACGCCCCTGGAAAAACTTTCTGAGAAGTCGGCTGAATCAGAATCGACGCAGGGAGGAGCCCGATATCCACCGTCAGCTTTGCCTGCGCACTGGCAACGCTGCCCACCGGATTGGAGACAAGCACGTCGTAACTGCCACCGTCCAAAACCTGTACCGAAGGCAGGCTGAAGCTGCTGCCGGTCGCGCCCACCAGCGTGACGCCGTCTTTGCGCCACTGGTAGGTGAGGGGCTCCGTGCCCACCGCGCCCACCTGGAACAGCGCCGTGTTTCCCACTGCAACCGTCTGGCTGGCCGGTTGGCTGGGAAGCGTCACCGGCTCAAGTGGGACCAGGCTGACTGCCAGCGCCGCCGGTGCACTCGCCACCCCCCCCGAGGTGTTGCCGACCGCCACGTCGTACAGGCCTGCGTCGGAGGACTGCACACCGGACACCGAGTATGTCGCGCCTGTGGCTCCCGGGATGTTCACTCCGGCCCTGCGCCATTGGTAGTTGAACGGGCCGGGGCCCGTCGCCAAGACGGTGAAGGTCGCCGTCCCGCCCAGGACAGCCGTCGTGCTCAACGGCGGCAGCGGCACGGCAATCGGCCGGCTGCCCAACGCTCCCAGACGGATCTTGGCGTTGTCCATGTCGGCGACAAACAGGTTCCCACTGCCGTCCAGCGTGATGCCCGCAGGAAAGGCGAACCGCACCTCGGTAGCCGTCCCGTCGCTGCTGCCCGGCTGTCCCGCGGCGCCAGCGTAGGTGGTGACCGTGCCCGAGGGATCCACTTTGCGAATGGTGTGGTTGAAGGTGTCCGCTACGTAGAGGTTGCCCGCCGCGTCCTGCGCCAGGCTTTGGGGGGCGGCAAAAGCGGCAGCAGCCCCCTTGCCGTCGGTGCTTCCAGGAAAGCCGGAAGCCCCCGCAAGGGTGGTCACCACGCCGGTCGGTGTGATCTTGCGGATCGTTGGGCCGTCGGCGACGGACACCACGCCGTTGGCGTCCACCACCAGCGCCATCGGACTTTCAAAGCGCGCTGCGGTGCCGGTGCCGTCCAGGTGCGAGGCGTTGCCCACGGTGCCGGCGAGGGTAATCACGAGGCCGGAGGGGAGGATTTTACGGATGGTAAAGTTCTGCCCGTCAGCCACGTAAATATTTCCGGAAAGATCCTGCGCCACCGACCGCGGCGACCAGAAACGTGCGGCGCTCCCCACGCCGTCGAGACTCCCTGCGGTGCCGCCCAAACCGGCCAGCGTGGTGACCGCGCCGGTGGGGCTGATCCCGCGGATCGCGTGGTTGCCGGTGTCGGCGACCAGCACGTTTCCAAACAGGTCCACAATGAGACCCTGCGGGGCATTGAAGCGGGCCGCCGCGCCAGTGCCATCCTGAAATCCCGCCGCGCCAAGAACGCCTGCAAAGGTGGTGACGGCTCCGGTGACGTCGATTTTGCGGATGGTGTGGTTGGCAGAATCTGCGACGTACACATTGCCCAAAGCGTCCGCCGCCACGCCGCGGGGCGAGTGAAACCGCGCCTCCGCCGACTGCCCGTCCAGCGCTCCGGAAGCACCCGCACCGGCGAAAGTGCCCACCGTACCGGAAGAAAGCACGACCTTGCGCAAGATCGAGTTGCCGGTGTCCCCCACAAACAAGTTGCCCGCAGCATCGGCCACCAAGCCCTGCGGAGCCACAAACTGGGCGGCGGAACCCGAGCCTTCGGCAAAACCGGCGGTGGCGGACCCGGCCAAAGTGGTCACCACGCCCGCGGCCGTGACTTTGCGGAGCCGGTTTTTGTCGGCGACGTACACGGTCCCAGCGGCGTCCGCTGCAATCGCGATCGGGGTGTCAAAGCGGGCGGCGGAACCCGTCGCGTCGGTGCTTCCCGAATACCCGGCGGAACCGGCGAGGAGAGTCACGTTTCCATCGGTGCCGATTTTGCGGACGGTCTTGTTGCCGGAATCCAAGACGTAGGCGTTTCCTGCCGCGTCGAGGGCGATGTCGGAAGGCTTGTTGAAGCGGGCGGTGGAAAGGGTGCCGTCGGTGCTCCCGAGGTACGAGGGGCCGCCCGTGAGCGTGGTGACGACTCCCTCGGGGGTGACCTTGCGGATGGCGTGGTTGAGATAATCTGCGACGAGCAGGTTGCCGGAGGCATCCGCGGCGAGGCGCCACGGTTTGTTGAATTTGGCGGAGGTGCCGGTGCCGTTGTTGCTGCCGGGGACGAGCATGGACCCGGCGAAGGTCGTGACCACGCCGGCGGGGGTGATCTTGCGGATGGTATGCGTGCCGGTGTCGGAAACGTACACGGTCCCCGCCACCACGGCGACGCCTTGGGGCGAGGTGAAGCGGGCGGCGCTGCCGGTACCGTTCACAAACCCGCTGGTCCCGAGCGAACCCGCGAGGGTGGTGACCACTCCCGCCGCGGTGATTTTGCGGATGGCATGGTTGGCGGTGTCGGCGACGTAGAGAGTTCCTGCGCTGTCGATTGCGACGCCTTGGAGATAGGCAAAGCGGGCGTCCGCACCGGTAGCATTGAGCGCGCCCACTCCTCCGGGCACCCCTGCGTAGGTGGACCAGAGACCCACGACGGGCGGGGTGACGGACACTAGGGACAGGACGGCGGCGGCGCTGGTGGCGCTGCCTTCGGTATTGGCGACTAGGACATCGTAGGCGCCCGCGTCGGAGGCCTGCACGGCGGAAAGGGTGAACTCCGCTCGGGTCGCCCCAGCAATCGGGACTCCCCCCTTGCGCCACTGATACAACGGGAGCGGCGAGGCGGTGGCCTTCACGCGGAAGGTGGCGGAGATGCCGGGATAAACCGTCTGGCTGAGCGGCTCGGAGGTGATCGTGGGCCTGACACGCACGAGCGGATCGACGGTGAGCGTCGCAGCGTTGCTCAACGCCGTGCCGGCAAGGTTGCTGACGGCAACGTCGTAGCTGCCCGCGTCGGTTTCCTCAGTCGCCGCGAAAACCAACACCGAGGCGGTGCCGCCGGTGACGGGTACGCCGTCCTTGCGCCACTGGTAGGAAAGGGGCGCGGTCCCGGTGGCCGTGACGCTGAAGGAAGCGCTGCTGCCGGAGGTGACGCGCACGGCGGACGGCTGCGCGGTAATGACGGGTGCCACGGGGAGCACGTCGCTGACGGTAAGAGTGGCGGCGTTGCTGGTGACGGTGTTGAGGCTGTTTTTGACGACGACGTCGTACTTGCCTGCGTCGGCGAGTTGCGCGGAAGAAAGGCTCAGCACGGCTTCGGTTGCGCCGGTGATGTTTACGCCCCCCTTGCGCCACTGGTAGGTGATGATCTCCGCACCCGAGGCGGCCACCGAAAACTGGACGGGCGAGTTGGGTTTGACCGCCACGTTGGAGGGCTGGCCGGTGATTTGGACGGGGCCGGTCTCGATCTGGCCGACGCGGATGTTGGAGTTGTTCTGGTCTGCGACATAGAGCCGGTTTCCGGGACCCATTGCGACGGCATTGGGGGTGAAAAACCGAACGGTTGAGCCGCTGCCATCTTCCATCCCTATAAAGCCGTATTTTCCTGCAATGACACTCACTGCGCCGGCAGGGGTGATTTTGCGGATGAGTCTGCTTCCTCCGATCCCGCCAAGGTAAAGATTGCCGCCCGAGTCAATCGCAAGCCCCCCCAAATCAACAGAGTTAGCGCCGACCGAGACGAACGTTGACACCACTCCCGCCGGGGTGATTTTACGAATCGTGGAGTTGTTTTTGGCAGCCAAGAACACATTGCCGCTGGCATCCACAGCGATGCCGGACAGTCCTGCGAGCAGGGCCGTGGAGACCGGTCCGTCCACTTCGCCCGCCACCCCAAACTTGCCCGCCAGTGTCGTGACCAAGCCTGCGGGAGTCACCTTGCGCACCGTCGTTCCGCTGTCCACCACATAGAGGTTGCCCGCAGCATCCAGGGTGATGTGCCCCGGAAAGGCAAAGGTCGCCGCGGTTCCCAGGCCGTCGGTGCCGCCGCTGACGCCGAGGGATCCGGCCACCGTCGCAACCATACCCGCCGTGGTCACCTTACGGACAAGCCTGGCGTAGGGTTGTGTGAAATAAACGGTACCATCAGAGGCGACCGCGATTCCCGAGACGGTCGCCAGCTTCACCGTTGCCACTGGCCCATCCGCAGTCGAACCGAAGGTTTGAGGAGTTCCCGCAAGGGTGGTTGTCTGTCCGTTGGGAGCGATTTTCCGAAGCGTGTAGTTCTCCGAATCTGCGACATACACATTTCCTGAAGCATCCACGGCGAGGGCCTGCGGATGATTGAACCGGGCCTGGCTGCCCGTGCCATCCGCCGTTCCAACCAAGCCGGGGCCGCATAGCGTGGTCACCACGCCCGCGGAATTCACCTTTCGAATCGCACAGTTATCGCCATCCACCACCACGAGGTTGCCGCCCGCATCCGAGGCGATCCCGCGGACATCTCCAAAGCTGGCAACGCCGGGGACTCCGTCGGTTATCCCATGACGCGTGGACGTTCCCGCGAGTGTGGTGACGTTCCCCGCCGGCGATATTTTTCGGATGATCGCTTGAATGCTATCCGCGACATAGATGTTTCCAGCGCCATCCAGGGCCAGTCCCCAGGGAACATTGAAACGAGCGCTCGCGCCGCTTCCATCGAGCCCGCCCGTCGTACCCGCCTGGCCGGCCAACGTACTCACGACGCCGCCGGGGGTGATCTTCCGGATGAGGTGGTTGAAGGTGTCGGCAACGTACACGTTACCACTGCCATCCAGGGCGATGCCCCTCGGAACGTTGAAGCGCGCCGCCGCCCCTGTGCCGTCGGCACTTCCCACAGTTCCCGCAAGACCGGCGAACGTCGTCACCACCCCGGCCGGGGTCACCTTGCGAATGGTGCTGTTCACTGAGTCGGCGACATACAATGTTCCGTTCTTGTCCACCGCGACGGCTCGCGGATCCCAAAACTGAGCGGCGGCCCCCGTGCCGTCCGCACCGCCGGCAACGGAATTGCCCGCCAGGGTGGTGACTAAGGCGGAAGGGGTTATTTTGCGTATGAGATGCCGGTCGGTCACGTAGAGGTTGCCAACCGCGTCAATGGTCACGCCCCGCGGATAGGAGAAGGTCGCCGCGCCTCCCAATCCGTCTGCGGCACCGTAGTTACCTGACCCGGCAAAAGTGCTTACGATGCCATCCGGGGTGATTCTACGGATGACGCGATTCGGCTCATCCGCAATATAGATTATTCCAGTCAAGGGATCGACAGCAGCCCCATCGGGACTGCAAAACCGCGCCTCGGACAGCGTGCCGTCCTTGTAGCCGACCCCCGTGGAGGGCCCGGCGAGGGTGGTCCAAGTATCGGCAGCCAGCTTCTGTGGGGCGAACCAGAGGAGGCAGGCCAGCAGGAGGCGGAGCCAGGGCGGGAGGCCCCGGCCGCGGGAACGGGCGTTCTCAGGATAGGGGGAGTTCATCGAACACTAGGGGAAAACCTTAAAGAAAAAGGCTGAACGCTGAGGCAGCGGATGCAATCCTATTTCACAGCAATCGGGGTGCCATAAGGCGAGGACAATTCAAGCAATATGCTAGCCAGGCAATGCGAGGGTGAGGAAACGACCAGCGGTACCGGGCGCCCCGGCCTGCGGCGGCGGGGAGAGCGTTTTCTCTTGGCCGTCAAAAATCGCCGCTCCCTTGACCCAGGGCATCGGCATGAACACTGGACGGCGGAAGGATTTTAGAGCAAGGGGTGGGGATGTTCACACCCCGTTCCTTCTTGAAAGGGCTCCTTTTTGGGGCTGCGTTGCCTTGCCTTCTTACCCTGAGCGTCTTCGGCGCGGAGCTCGAACCCGGTTATGTGTCGTTGTTCAACGGCAAGGACCTGAGCGGCTGGCAGTACACCGATTCTGAAAAGTTCGACGGGAAGGCCAGCGCGAGCGACGAGCGGTACGTGGCCAAAGACGGCGTCCTGGTGGTCCAACCGCAGGGAAGTGGACCGCGGCTGCGGCAGTTGTGGACCACGAAACAGTTCCCCACCAACTTCACGCTGAAGCTGGAGTTTCGCGCCGCGGTAAACGCCGACAGCGGGATATTCGTCCGCAAGCCCCAGCTACAGTGCCGGGACTATCTGGTGGCGGGGCCGTACAAGGAGCTCAAGCAGTACAAGCCGCAGGACTGGAACGAGGTGGTCATCGTGGTGCGCAACAATGTGGCCCACTGCACCTGTAACGGCGAAGTGTTGGAGGCGGCGCTCAGCCTTCCGGAAACGGGCCCGGTCGGACTGGAAGCCGACCGCGGCCAGATGGAGTACCGGAACATCCGGCTCCGGCAGGAGTAGCCCGACCTTTTGCTGCCTAGGGCGTGTTCGCTGTCAAATAAACCTCAGTTTCGGGAAGAATCTCGCGGGCTTTCCTAAAGAGAATCCACACACACCTCATGCAGAAAGGTTTCCGCAGATTACTCAGGTTTCACAGATAAGAGGAAAACATCAGGTCCATCTGTGAGCTCTGTGATCGCCATCTGCGGAGCAATCCCCGTTCCCTGAGGAGTCAGCGAGAAACTACCAGAGGGAACACGCCCTTGAGAGCGCCGCAAGTTGTGGCAGGGGCTTGCGGGGCATTTGAGCGCTCGCCGGTGCTGTCACTTGTTTTCCGGCCGTTCGTTTGCCAAGGTACCTTTAGGAGGTGCCATCAGGCTGAGTTCAGATTTCGGCCCCTCCCTGCAGTTGTTTCACTCTTTGCCCACCCTCCTATTTCATGAAAGTTGTCATCCTTTGCGGCGGCCAAGGCACCCGTTTGCGGGAAGAAACCGAATTCCGCCCCAAGCCCATGGTGCCGATCGGTTCGCGCCCGATTCTTTGGCACATTATGAAGACGTATTCCCACTACGGCTTCAACGATTTTGTGCTGTGTCTGGGCTACAAGGGCGACATGATCCGTGACTATTTCCGCAACTACCGTTGGAACACTTGTGACGTCACGCTGAGTCTTGGCCGGAGTCAGGAAGTCCAGTTCCACAACAACCACTCGGAAGAAAACTGGAATGTCACGCTGGCCAACACGGGCGAGTTTGCGATGACCGCGTTCCGGGTGAAGAGCATCCAGCGTTACATTCCGACGGGGGAGGATTTCATGCTCACCTACGGGGACGGACTCTCGACCATAGACATCTCCGCGAGCATCGCTTCGCATCAAAAGAGCGGCAAGGTCTGCACGATTTCCGCGGTCCACCCCGCCGGCCGCTTCGGGGCCCTGCACATCGAGGATGACAGCCAGATCCGGACCTTTTCCGAAAAGCCCCAATACGAGGAGGCATACGTCAACGGCGGCTACATGGTCTGCAAGTACAGCATGTTTGACTACCTTCCGGCTGATCCGGAAATGATGTTGGAGCGCGACCCGATGGACCACTTGGTCCGGGACAAACAGCTGAACGCCTACCGCCACGAAGGTTTTTGGCAGCCGATGGACACCTACCAGGAGTCCCAGCATCTCAACCAGCTTTGGAACACGGGCCGTGCCCCGTGGAAAGTCTGGCAATAGCCGGCAGCCCGTCCCTGGCCATGGCCGCCCCGTCTTTCTCAGAATCTTTCAGGAACAAGCGTGTTCTTGTCACCGGCCACACCGGTTTCAAGGGAAGTTGGCTGTGCGAATGGCTGCTTGCCCTGGGGGCGGAGGTCCACGGGTTCGCACTTCCTCCTCCGACCGAACCGGCCCTCTTTGAGCAACTCGCGCTGGCCGGCAGGATCGCGCACCATCAAACCGGCGATGTGCGGGATCTGGCGGCAGTGGAGGGCGCGGTTTCCAGGGCGCGCCCGGACTTTGTCTATCATCTTGCAGCGCAACCACTTGTTCGGCTGTCTTACGCGCAGCCGGTGGAGACCTACGCCACCAACGTGATGGGGACGGTGCACGTCCTCGAGGCTCTTCGCACACAAGGGCTCGCCTGCTCCGTCGTGGCGGTGACCACCGACAAGTGCTACGAAAACCGGGAATGGCTGCACGCCTACCGCGAGGAGGATGCCATGGGCGGTCACGACCCCTACAGCTCTTCCAAGGGGGCGGCCGAGCTGGTCATCAGCGCCTACAGGCGCTCGTTTTTTGCCGAGTCGTCGGGCATCCGGCTCGCCTCCGCGCGGGCGGGAAACGTGATCGGCGGCGGGGACTGGGCGCTGGACCGCATCGTGCCGGACTGCGTGCGCGCGCTGAGTCAAAACGCCTCCATCCCGGTGCGCAACAAGGTGGCGACGCGCCCCTGGCAGCATGTGCTGGAGCCGTTGAGCGGCTATTTGCAGCTGGGTGCGACGCTGGCACAGGGCCCCGGGCTGCCGCTGCCGCCGGAGACCTACCAGAGCGGCTTCAACTTTGGCCCGGCATTGTCCTCGAACAAGACGGTCGCAGACTTGGTCCTTGAGATTCTCAAGCACTGGCCCGGCCTCTGGGAGGACCGGTCCGACCCCGCCGCCCCACACGAGGCAGTCAAACTCAACCTCTCAACGGACAAGGCGTTCCACCTGCTTCAGTGGCAGCCGCGCTGGGATTTTGAGCAGACCGTCCGGCGTACCATCGAATGGTACCGCTCCTCCGCCGGGTGTGCTTCCGCCGCGGAGTTTCAAGCACTCACAAGCGCCCAGATCGAGGCCTACCGCGCCTTTTGACCCATCCGATTTTCAACACAGAAAACACCTTGAATACCCATCCCTTTCATCCCGGTGACATTGTTCTTCTGCAAGAGCCGGCGTCTTGCGGCGCCATGGCGCTTGTCCTCACGACCACCGAGGAAGGCGACTGCCTCGTGGCGGCGATGCAGCAGGCCGGCCCCGGGGCTCCTGCCTCGGTGGAGTTTGCCGCGGAGGATCTTGCTTCGGGTTCGCTGCAGGAGGCCGGAATCATCCGGGTCGACCGCCTCAGCACCCTACCCACCTCCGCCCTGGCCCCCGTCGCCTGCGGGAGTCTCAGCGAGTCCAAGCTGCGCGAAGTCCTCAAGCGTTGGAACGCCGTGTCGGTGCGGGCCTTCAGCAAACGCTTCCATGCCGCACAAATGCCGGCGGACCAGGCGTCTGTCCCGTTTGTGGCGGGATCCACGACAGTTCCCTATGCCGGGCGCGTTTTTACGGAGGAGGAAGTGGAGGCGGCGGTGGGCACAACGCTCGACTTCTGGCTGACGCTGGGTCCGGAGGGCGAGGCTTTTGAAAAGGAGCTCGCGGCTCTACTGGGCGTCAAACACTCCCTTCTGGTCAACTCGGGCTCGTCGGCAAACCTGGTCGCGCTGTCCGCGCTAACCACCCACAAGCTGCCGGCGCACAAGCGCCTCCAACCCGGGGACGAGATCATCACCTGTGCGGCGGGCTTTCCGACCACGGTCGCCCCGATTCTGCAAAACGGGATGGTGCCTGTTTTTGTGGACAACAGCCCGGTCACCGGCAACGCGCTGGTGGAGCAGTTTGAGGCGGCGTTCGTCCCCGGAAAAACCAAGGCGGTGATGCTTGCCCACGCGCTGGGGAACCCGTTCGACGTGGCGGCCGTCATGGAATTTTGCCGGAAGCACGACCTCTGGCTGGTGGAGGACAACTGCGATGCACTGGGGTGCACCTACTCCATGCCGAAGGAGCGCGCGAACGCTCTGGGCTTCACGGAAAACTCCCCCGGGATCCCCGGAAGCGACTCCCACATCACGCGTTACACCGGCACCTGGGGTGACCTTTCGACCCAGTCCTTCTATCCCCCACACCATCTGACCATGGGCGAGGGCGGGGCGGTGAACATCGTCCACCGGCCGCCGCTCAAGTCCTATGCCGAAAGCTTCCGCGACTGGGGTCGCGACTGCTGGTGCCCCTCGGGCAAGGACAACACCTGCAACAAGCGCTTTTGCTGGCAGCTCGGGGAACTGCCGGAGGGGTACGATCACAAGTACATCTACAGCCACCTCGGCTACAACCTCAAACCCCTTGATCCCCAGGCTGCTATAGGCCGCTGCCAGCTGCGCAAGCTCCCCGCCTTCATCGAGGCCCGGAAACAAAACTGGGACACCCTCCGCGCCGGTTTGGCCGACCTCGAGGAGTTCTTTGAGTTCTCGCTGCCCACCCACGCCACAGGATGGAGCCGGGCCGGTTTCTCCTGGGACGCCACCGGCTGCAGCACCGACTGTTCCTGGTTCGGCTTCATGCTGCGCGTCCGTCCGAGCGCCCCCTTCACCCACAGCCAGCTGGGGCGCCACCTCGACGAGCACAAGATCGGAAACCGCATGCTCTTCGGCGGGAACCTGCTGCGGCAGCCGGTCTTTATCCAACTGCGCAAGGACAGGCCCGAATCATTCCGCGTCATCGGGGACACGCCGGGCGCGGACGCCATCATGAACACGGCGCTGTTTTTGGGGACCTACCCGGGCCTCACCGAGGCCATGCTGCAGTACGAGGTCGACGTCCTTCACTCCTACGTCCGCTCGACAGTGCGCTGACTCCCCAGCCCCGCCGCCCGCCTCAAAGCAGATTCCGCAAATACCTTATCAAGAACTGCATACACAGATTTCTCAGATGTAAAAGATTTGGGTAAAACCCAAGGAACATCTGCGGGAATCTGCGTCATCTGCGGCTGACTCCGCTTCCCCCGGGGAGTCAGGCGACTGGGTTGGGCCGTGGAATGACTGTGTTTTTGGTTCAAAGGGAGCCGCTCTCCGTCTATGCCTCCATGCACCTTGGAGCCTGTTCCTTCCATCCCCCTCATCGTGGACATCGCGCAGTACGTGCGCCTCAAAGAGGCGAGGGAGCGCGGCCTGGCACTTTCCGCGCGGGGAATCACCCATTCGATTGGGCGCGAGGGGAACATCTGGCTGCTCCGGGTCGCGGCGTTGGACGTGGCTGCCGCCATGGAGGAGCTGGAGGCCTACGATGCGGAATTGAAAAACACGGAGGTGTGCTCTCCCGAGGAGCCCCCGGTGCGCCTGCGGTTTTGGTCCCTGCCGCTGGTGGCGCTGGTGGTGGTGGCGGGAGCGGTCCTACAGGCGGAGCGCGGGGCGGCGTGGACGGACTTGGGAATTTTATCCTCGGAAAAGGTCCTCGCGCAGGGGCAGTGGTGGCGCGTGGTGACGGCGCTCACCCTGCATGGGGATGTGCCGCATGTGCTCGCCAACGTGTGGGTCGGGCTGCTTTTTGGAGGACTGCTGGTGCCGGCGTTTGGCCAGGGAGTCACGTGGCTGGCGGTCCTTACGGCAGGGGCGGCGGGCAACGCGCTGACTGCGCTCGCCTACTGGCCGCAGGAACACCGGAGTCTGGGTGCTTCGACCGCTGTTTTCGGCGCGCTGGGGCTCCTGGTGGGCGATGCCCTGTGGCTGCTGCTCCGGCGCCGGGCCGGGCGCTCCTGGTGGAAGTGGATGCTGCCGCTGGGGGCTGGGCTTTCGTTGCTGGCCTTCCTTGGCGCTGGCGAGGGAAAGGCCTCGGTGGATGTGATGGCCCACCTCTGGGGGTTTGCCGCCGGACTGCCGCTGGGCTTTGGGGTGAGTCTGCTGCGACCGGCGCACGCCCCCGCGCCGGTGCAGTTTGCCTGCGGCGCGTGCGCAGCCCTTGCGCTGGCTGGAGCCTGGGTCTTTGGGAGTCTGCACGGGTGAGCCGCGCCGACCGCGAGTCAGCTCAAACGGACTGCCCGCGTTTTATCCAGACGCAACACGTCGCCGGCGGCGAAGGCCGGGGTGGCCTTGGCCTCGGTCATTTTTTCGGAACGCCACTGGACGCTGCCTTGTTCGACCAGGCGCCGAGCGTCGCCGCGGGATTTGGTGAGTTGGAAACCTGCGGCGTAGGAAGCGACGACGGCGGAAACGATGTCCGTCCCCAGCGAGGCGACCGGCACGAGGGGGAGTTCGGCGCTGTCGAGGTCGCGCTTGGAAAAGCGGGTGTTGAACTCGTCGAGGGCGGCCTGGGCGTCGGCCTCGGAGTGGTAGCGGGCGACCAGACGGCGGGCCAGTTCCTTCTTTGCGTCCATGGGATGGCCGGCGGGTAGTTCCTCGCCGAGGAGCAGCAGGTAGTAGCGGGCCATGAGCGCGTCGGAGATGCTCATGAGCTTGCCGAACATCTCAGAAGGCGCCTCGGTGACCCCCACGTAGTTGTTGAGGCTCTTGGACATTTTCTGGACCCCGTCGAGGCCTTCCAGCAGCGGCATCAAAAACACGACCTGCTCGGGCATGCCTTCCTCCCGCTGCAAATCACGTCCCACCAGAATATTGAAGAGCTGGTCGGTGCCGCCCATTTCCACGTCGGCTTTGACCATGACCGAGTCCCAGCCCTGGATGATAGGGTACTGGATTTCGTGGAGGCGCACGGAGTCGCCCCGTTCGATCCGGGACCTGAAGTCCTCGCGATGGAGCATCTGCTGGAGGGTGACGCGGCTGTTGAGGCGGATGATCTGTTCAAAGTTCATCACCTCGAACCATTCGCCGTTGAAGACGGTGCGGGTCCTGGCGGGGTCGAGGATTTTGAAGGCCTGCTGCTGGAAGCTGCGTGCGTTTTCCATGATGGTGTCATGGGAAAGCTGGGGGCGGGTCTTCGAACGGCCGGAGGGGTCGCCGATCATCGCCGTAAAGTCGCCGATGATAAGGATGGCCTGGTGCCCCAGATCCTGGAACTGCCGGAGCTTTTGCAGGCAGACCGTGAACCCGAGGTGGATGTCGGGGGCGGTGGGGTCGACCCCGAGCTTGATGTTGAGCGGTTTGCCAGTGCGCAGCTTTTTGAGAAGCTCCGCTTCGGACAAAATCTGGGCTGAACCGCGTTTAAGAATTTCCAACTGAGCTTCCGGGGACTGCATGGGGTCGGATATAAGGCGGGTATGGGCGGGGAGACAAGGCAGGAGAACGGGGAGTGAGCCGCAGTTGACGCAGAGTTTCACAGATGCTCCTGCTGGTTTCCGCTTATCTGTGAAATCTGCGCAGTCTGCGGAAAATCCCTGCGACGCGGAGGCGGGGCCGCAACGAAGCGGCTAACGGGAGGCGGGCGCCTGTTGGGAGGAGGGGGGGCGGGCGCCCTGTTGCAGCTCGGTGCGCTGGCGGACCACGTACCAGAGGGCGAT
>CANJYI010000017.1 GCA_947478975.1 Chthoniobacteraceae bacterium | reverse complement strand
TGCCGGCAAACAGGATCGGGAACGCCGCCTATTCGGTGGCCCAGCTCAAGATTTTGCAGGAGGTTGTGAGCCTGACACTTTTTGTTCCCTTTTCCCTTCTCTACCTGCGCGAGCCCTTCAAGTTGGACTTTGTTTGGGCGGGCCTTTGCGTGTGCGGGGCCGTTTACTTCATGTTCCGGGGCTAGCCCCTGCTCTGGCTGGGAAAAAGGCTTCTCGCTCCACAGGAGCGGTTTGCGATCAGGCAGACAAGCGCAAACCAAGGGGCGCTCTGAATCCCAAACAGTTCCGCCGCCAGGCAAACCCCCGCAATCGGGGTGTGGCTTGCCGCCGCAAATACGGCCACGAAACCGAAGGCGGCAAAGGGTGAGGTTTCCTGGCCCAAGGCGGCGGCGAATACATTCCCAAAAGTTGCGCCGATGAAGAAAAGGGGAGTGACCTCTCCCCCCTTGAATCCGCCACTCAGGCATACGGCGGTGAGCACCAGCTTGAAGAGCCAACTCCACGGGTGGGCGCCGTCCTGTTGGAACGCTGTGCCCAGCGTGACCGCGTTTGGAGCGCTGCTCCAGACGCCAAGCCCAAGGTAATCCTGGCTCACCGGAAACTGCGCAAGCAAGGCGAGCGCTCCTCCGGCTAGGAGGGGTGGCACCCACCAACGTCGTGCTTTCTGGAACAGTGCGCGGAGTGTCTCGGCTAGCCGAAGGTAGAGCTGCGCGACCCACCCGCTGCACAGGGCCACCAGCAGAAGCGCCGCCACAAAGGAGGGTTGCCGCGCCCAGGTCCAGTCCGGCAGAAATGCAGGGTAGGCCGTGTGCTGGGTTCCCCAAGCGCGGCAGGCGGCATCTCCGGCAAACCCGGAAAGCATGCACAGCGGCAGGAAGTGGATCCGCCAACGATTTGGACTGGGGCTTTCGATGGCAAAAACAGCGGCGGCAAAGGGGGTGCCGAATATCGCACCGAAACCCGCTGCGATACCCGCCAAAAGAAGGGGGCGCTGGTAGGCGGAGGAAAGCCGGAAAAGCTGCTGTAAAAAGGACGCAAGGCCGCCACCAATCTGTAGGGCGGCGCCCTCCCGACCAACCGAGGCACCGCACGCGTGGGCTGCGGTGCTGGTGAGGAAAATGAGTGGCGCCATCCGCGGCGGAACCTCACCGTTTTGGCGGTTGATCCGCTCAAAAATTAGGTCGTTGCCCCGCGCGCTTTGGTCCGGCCGGCTCCTGTAAATTGCGGCCGTCAGGATGCCGATGGCGGGAGCGGCGAGGAGGAATGCCGGCTGGGCGAAGCGCAGGGTGGTTGCCAGTTCCAAACTTCGGGAGAAGGCCGCGCAAAATGATCCAGCAAGGCCACTTAGGAGAAGAGCCAGCGCCGTACAGCGCACGCCAAAAGCCAGTTGGGAGTCCACCGCGACGGAATGTTTTAGCGGCCTGCGTAGGGGGCCGAGTGGCGCCTGTGCTCAATAAACTGCTGCGTGTAACGGGATGCGAGGTCGGGGCTGCGCAGGACCAAGAGGTTCTCGGCGTTGCTCTCCTCGGCCGCCTTGGTGAAGTTGAACGAGCCGGTGATGACGGTGGACTCGTCGATGATCATCACCTTGTTGTGGGCGATCGCGTGCTTTTCGTCCAGCCAGGTCGGGATGCCTGCGTGGGCAACAAAGTCGGCGGCGGAGTACTTGCCCGTCTTGTTGCTCTTGTCCAAAACGACCTCGATGAGCACGCCCCTGCGCGCCGCCTCCACAAGGGCGGCGGCGATCGGCGCAGAGGTGAACGAGTAGGCCTGCACCAAAATGCTTTGCCGTGCGGCTTTGAGTTCCTTGACCACAGCCTGCGTGCAACCACCTTTCGGCGAAAAGAAGGTCTCGGGCAGAGGGATGGTGCCGGAAGCTGTCGCCGTTTGTCTGGGAGACGGAGCAGGGGAGGCGTTCGAGGCGGTGGGGGCCGTAAACAAACGCTCGAGGAAGCTTCGGGGCTCGGCGTGGAGACCGGAAACCGGGAGGAGGGCAAAAAGGAAAAAGGCGTGGATGAGGGTGCGCATGGGGTGGCTGGCCGCTTTGCCCGAGGCTGCATCAGGATCGAAGGGTGGGCGAGCAGGTTCGCTTGCAGATTGAGCCGGAGTGTTGCAAGCCTAGGGGATGCGCGCGAACAACCGGTCGGTTCTGTTTTGTATGATGGCTGCGGCTGGCGTCTGGCCCTTGCTCTCGGGCTGTTCCGCCCTGGCGCGCAAGCCCGCGGAAAGTAAGGGAGAGAAAGGGGCCAAGGCGGAATCGGAACGCGAAAAGGCAGAACCGGTGTGGAATGAGGCGATTATCGGGGCAATTGGCAGCATGCCCATCGGTGGGGGCTATGCGACTGGGGTGGACGCGCGCGATGCGCTCATGGCGGCCGTTGCGTGGGAAGAGGGGAAGCCGGCGCTGCGGCCGGCCAAGGCGCAGCCCAGCTTTTGTTCCGGAGGAACCTATCTGGTCTTCCTCGTCGCGCTGGCCCAAGAGCAGCGTGCCGGCAGGGTGTCGCTTTCCCCCGAGGCGTGGCACGCGCTGATTGTGGAGGGTCAGGCTGACGGGGCCGGGGTGTGGGGGCGGTGGAATGCCAATGGCCCGGGGACGGGACGTCTCTTTGAAGAAACGGGGGCGGGACGCAACTTCACGGAGCTGAAGGACGCGCGGAGAGGGGACTTCATGAAGATCTTTTGGAATGACTCCATAGGAGCGAAGGAGCGCGGGCATTCCGTGGTTTTTCTGGGGGTCGACACAGAGAAGGGCGAGGAGGTGGTTTCCTTTTGGAGCAGCAACCAGCCCGGGGGGTACGGCAGCAAACAGGTGTCCCGCTCCAAAATAAAGCGCATGCTCTTTTCCCGCTTGGAGCGTCCCGAGCGCCTGGAAGAAGTGCTGAAGTTGCCTGCCCAGGATTCCTTTTTGGCCGGGCTGGAGGAAAAGAGTGTTTCGCCGGCGGAGGCTGCCCGTGCGGTCGGACTGAAGCACTGGTAGAAAGGGGCGGTCTTGGTTGCGCAGGCGTGCGCGCCGAATTACACTTTCCCCAGTTGACACGCTGTCTCTGGCGGAACATAGTCCGCTCCCTTTTTACTCAGGATTTCATCATGGCCAACACTCCTTCTGCCGCCAAACGCGCCCGCCAATCTGGACAGCGTGCTCTCATCAACCGTCGCATCATGACTTCGGTGAAGAACCACCTCAAAGCCGTGAGGCTTGCCCTCACCAAGGGCGACAAGGCTGAGGCGCAGGCAGCGGCTCTGGCTTGCGAGTCGACCCTGGACAAAGCAGTCAAGACTGGAAACGTCCACCGCAACAAGGCCAACCGCCACAAGAGCGCGTTGACTTTGGCGCTCGCAGCCAAGCACTAGACCCCTTCCGCTCGAGAAGCGGACGAGCGCAGGATAGACCTTCCACTGCCAAGGTGCGGGAAAGGTGCACCTGTAAACAGGAGAGGTTCAACCGCCTCTTCCTTACATCTTTGGAAAAAGGCACCCTTGTTCAGGGTGCCTTTTTTGGGTCTTGGGGAAGCCCTCCGCCGGTTAGGCGAGCGCTGCTATAATGGCGTCGCCCATGGCGCGGGTTCCCACCCGTTGGGTTCCTTCGCTGTAGATGTCGCCAGTGCGGAAGCCCTGGTCGATGGCGGAGCGAACCGCCGCATCAATGGCGTCTGCTGCGGCATGTTGTCCGAGCGAATAGCGCAGGAGCATCGCGGCCGAAAGGATTTGGGCGATGGGGTTGGCGATCCCCTTGCCGGCGATATCGGGAGCGGTCCCACCGGAGGGCTCAAAGAGGCCAAAGCGGCCGGAGGAAAGCTCCTTGGTGCCGAGGGAGGCGCTTGGGAGCATGCCGAGGGAACCGGTGATCATGGCCATTTCATCGGAAAGAATGTCGCCGAAAAGATTTTCCGCCAGCACGACATCAAACCCTCGGGGGTCCCGGATGAGCTGCATCGCTGCGTTGTCGACGTAGAGGTGGTTGAGGCGCACATCGGGATATTGCGCCGACAGGGAGGTAACGGTTTTCCGCCAAAGCACGCCGTTTTCGAGCACGTTGGCTTTGTCGATGGAAGTGAGCTTTTTCGAACGGCCCTGGGCTGCCTTGAAGGCGATGTGGGCGATGCGCTCGATCTCGCTTTGCTTGTAGATCATGGTGTCCACGGCCACAGCCTCGCCGTTTTCCATGTGGGTGCCCTTGGGCTGGCCAAAGTAAAGGCCTCCCGTGAGTTCGCGTACGCAGAGAACATTGAACCCGCCGGCAATGAGCTCCTCTTTGACAGGAGAGGCGTGCGTCAGGTTGGGGTAGCACACGGCAGGACGCAAATTTGCAAACAACTGAAAGTGCTTCCGCAGGGGAAGCAGTGCCGCGCGTTCCGGTTGCTGGCTCGGAGGAAGCGACTCCCATTTTGGGCCGCCCACGGAGCCAAACAGAATCGCCTCGGACTGTTCGCAGACCTCGATCGTGCGGGGCGGAAGCGCCTCCCCGTCGTGATCAATGGCCGCCCCGCCCACCCTTGCTTCGGTGAGTTCCAATTGGAAGGAGAAGCGCTTCTGGACCGCTGCCAGTACCCGAATGGCTTCCTGCATGACTTCCGGTCCGATTCCGTCTCCGGCCAGCACTGCGATTTTGTAGGATTGCATAAAGTCGCACAGATTAAGCGCAATCCCCGGGTGAAGGGAAAAACAATGTCACGCAGTTGAGCGCCTTCGAAGCGGACTTTTCCGCTGCCCAAAACGTGCGATGCAACAGGCGGCGGCGCGCCTCATCCCCCTGTTTGGTCTTGACCATGGCAAGCGCCCGTGTGCTGCTGGTCAAAGTGCGCCACCGCTCGACAATCGAGACCCTGCTCACCGTGATGTGTGTCCTCACACTTCTCGGCTCCCAGATGTTTGGCGGTATTGCAGGATTCCTTTGCCGGTGCGGAGGCGAGCAAAGCCTGACCCTCACCGACCACTGCCACGGTCCGCATTCCGTGTTGTGCCACGAGCCCCAGAATGACACGGCCCATGCCGAGTCCGAGGCGCACGAGGAGGAATGTTGCACCGACTGTTCTGATCGGGAGAACCACCAGCCGGTGGGGCGGAAAATCGACTTTCTCCATGCCGCCGCTGCATCTGCTGCAGCGCCCGAACTTGTTCCGGTGATTGTCGCCGATTTGCCCGAACTGCCCTCCCTCAGTTTTCTCGCGGAAGACGCCATTCTCTCGACTCCGGTGAGTCATGTCGGGACCGTTCCGTCTCCGGGGGTCGCCCTTCGAAAGACGGTTGCCCTCTTGATTTGAGCTGGCGCGTTCACGGCCTTCGCCGTCTCTCGCCCCATGTTTCGTACTGAGAGCCACTGCGTTCCAGTCGCCCCGTCCGCCGTGCCCTCGCACGCGCCTGTCCCTTCCGCGGTATTTTCGCCCGCATGTTTTTACGCACCCTTTATCTATCTCTTTGGCTCTGCGCCTCCAACGCCAGCGCCGCCGGCATCACCCTGACGCCGGACGGTGCCGCTGTCTTCGCGCTCAAACACAACCCCGCTTTGTCCTCCGCCCGCTTGGGCATCGAGGAGGCCCGAGGCCGTCTGCAGCAAAGCGGCAGGCTGAGCAATCCAGAGCTGGAGCTCGAGTTCAACCGCAACACCCGAAGCAGCGAATCGGCGGGCAGGGTCTCGCTGTTGCAGCGGTTTCCGCTCACAGGCCGTCTTCGCCATGAGAGGGCTGTCTCCCGTGCGCTGCTGTCCGCCGCGGAGTTTGAACTTCACGAAGCGGAACGGAAGCTGGCGGCCGACGTACGTGGACTCTCGGTGAAACTAATTGCGCTAGGGGAGCAGCGCTCGTTGCGCGCTACCCAGCTTGAGAATCTCCGGGAGTTGGCCCGCTTTCAGCGCAAGGCGGCGGAGGCGGGGGAGGGCTCGCTCACCGATGCCTTGCAGGTAGAGTTGGAGGCGCGGCAGCTCGAGATTGAAGGCCTTCAGCTTGCTGCCGATGAGGCGGTGCTTCTCGGCGAATTGCGGCTCCTACTCGGTTCCTCCGTTGGCGAATCTCCGACGGTGTCGGGGAAGCTCGCCGCGCCCAGCGCCGCTGTCTCACCCGCTGCGAATCTTCCACGTCCCGATGTTTTGGCCGCCCAGGCCAGGGCGGACGCCGCGCGATTCAGCGTGCAGGAACAACAGGCCCGCAGGGTCGAAGACATCGGTGCCGGCCTTTCCTACAGCCGCGAGCGAACCCTCGACGATCCGAACCCTCTTGCAACCGACCGGGTGGTTGGCTTCCGCGTCACGTTGCCGCTCCCGCTGTGGAACAACAACGCGGGCCGCGTTTACGAAGCCAGCGCTGCTGCGGCGCGCGCACAACGGGAGGTGGAGGCAGCGGTTCTGGCCGCGGGTGGGGAAACCGAGTCGGCGCGACAGGCGATGGAGGCCTACGCTAAGATATTCGCGGCGCTGGATTCCTCCGCACTCCCGCAGGCGGCCCAGCTTGAAGAGCAACTTCGCGCCAGCCATGCCAGCGGCCAGACTCCTTTGGTTGAAGTGCTCCGGAGCCGCTCCCGCCGGCTGGAGTTTCAAAGACAGCGACTCGATGTGCTCCGGGACTACCACCTTGCCCTGATCCGCCACTCCTCGGCCACGAACCAACCACCTCCTTCCAAATGACTCGCCCTTTTCATCTTTTGCACGCCCTGGCGGCGCTGCTTTTGGCAGGTGCCGCCTCGTCCCTGTCGGCGGCTGTTTCGCCGGAAAAGGCGGCTGCGACCGTCATTCTCAATGAAACTGGGGTGCAAAATCTCCAGATTCAAACAGCAGAGGCGGAGGAGTCAGACTTTGAGAAAACCGTTTTTGCTCTAGGCAGGATTCAGGCCATTCCGGAAAAGCGTTCCGTGGTGGCGAGCAGGATATCCGGACGGATTGTGGAGCTCAGGACCGCCCTTGGCGCAATGGTCGAAGCTGGGGCGGACGTCGCACGGTTGGAGAGCCGGCAGCCCGGAGATCCACCCCCTTCGGTCTGGCTGAAGGCTCCCACGGGCGGGCTTGTCACCGCCAGCGAAGTGCGTCTCGGCGAGCCCGTGGACCCTGACAAGGCGCTTTTGGAGATCACGGACCTCTCGGAAGTGTATGCCATCGCGAAGCTTCCAGAGCATCTGGCTGGCAGGATTAAGCCGGGGGCCTCTGCACACATTTATCTGACCGCCCTGCCTGGGGAGGTTTTCGAGGGAACCCTCCTGCGCTTCGGCACCGCCGCGGACAAGGCCAGCGGCACCTTGGACGCCGTCTTCGCCCTGCCCAATCCCGGCCTCGAGTTGCGCCCGGATCTACGTGCCGAGTTTTCCATTGTCCTGAGCAAGCGCGAGAACGTGCTTTGCATTCCCAAGGCGGCATTGCAGGGGGACGCTATGAACCGCTTTGTGTACGTGAAGGACTACGAGCTTCCGCACGCCTTTGTGAAGTCGCCGGTTCAGATCGGTGCGAGCAACGACCGCTTTGTGGAAGTGCTGGCCGGGCTTATTGGGGGAGATGAAGTGGTCACCAACGGCGCCTATTCGTTGGCCTTCGCGGGAAAAGGCAGCGTGTCGCTGAAGGAGGCGCTCGATGCTGCCCACGGCCACGAGCACAACGAGGATGGCAGTGAAGTGGGCGGCGGCCAGAAAAGAGCCAAGGCCGGCGCCGGAATGCAGGAGTCCGCCACGGGGGGGGCAGGGCGCTCCTCGCTGACGACATTCTCCCTGGGTTCCAACGTGCTTCTCCTCCTGCTGCTGCTTGTCGCGACGCTGCGACGGAACTCAGCGTCGGCAGGAAAGGCCTGATTGTATGCTCAACAGGCTGATATATTTGGCGCTGCACAACCGGGGTTTGGTTTTGGGCCTCGCGCTGCTCCTGCTGGTGCTCGGGGTGCAGACCACCCTGCGCCTGCCGGTGGAGGTGCTACCGGATCTGACCAAGCCGACGGTCCTCATCCTGACCGAGGCGCCCGGGCTCGCTCCCGAGGAGGTCGAGTTGAACATCACCCAGCCCATCGAGCGCGTGCTGCTCGGCGTTGCCGGGCTCTCGAGGGTGCGCTCGAATTCCGACGTCTCGCTGTCGCTGATCTACGCCGAGTTTTCCTGGGCAACCGACATCTACAAGGCCCGGCAGCTGGTGCAGGAGCGGCTCGGAACCGTGCGCGGCTCGTTGCCCAATGGGGCGGAGCCCTTCCTGACGCCCGTGGCCTCGCTCATGGGCGAGATCCTGCTCGTGGGGGTGAGCAGCCGCGACGGACAAACGCTTCCCCGCGACGTGCGCTCCATCGCGGATTGGACGATCCGCCCGCGCCTCCAAAGCATCCCCGGGATCGCCGAGGTGCTCAACATGGGCGGAGGCATTAAACAGATCCAGGTGCAGCCCGAGCCTAATCGGATGGCGGCGCATCAGGTCACGTTTGAGGAGTTGGAGACTGCGGCAAAGGAGGCCGCCACAAACTCCACGGGCGGCTTCATCGAGTCGGGCCCGCGCGAGATCATGGTGCGCAACCTCGGCATGAGCGTGGCGCTCGAGGACATCGCGGGCACGGTGGTGAAGATTGTCGGGGACCGGCCCATCACGATCCGGGATGTCGCGCGCGTTGAGTGGGAGGTCGAACCCATGCGGGGCGACGGGAGCGTGAACGGCAAGCGAGGGGTGGTCATGAGCGTCACAAAGGCGCCGGGTTTCGACACGCTGGCGCTGACCGCGGAGATCGAGCGGGCCCTCAATGAATTGCAGAAAACGCTTCCGGAGGGAGTCGAGGCAACGGTGCTTTTTCGGCAGGGCGATTTCATCGAGCACGCGATCGGAAACCTCAAGGAGGCGATCCGCGACGGGGCGATCATGGTGACCGTTGTGATTTTTCTGTTTCTACTAAACTTCCGGACGACCTTTATCACGCTGATGGCAATGCCCTTGTCGTTTGCGATCACAATGCTCTCTTTCCAGTGGCTTGGTATTTCAGTGAACTCGATGACGCTGGGCGGCCTGGCGGTGGCCATCGGCATGGTGGTCGATGACGCGATTGTGGATGTGGAAAACGTGTTCCGCCGACTGAGGGAAAACGCGGCGCTTCCCAGCCCGGCCTCCTCGCTCGCCGTGATCGCACGGGCCTCGGGTGAAGTGCGCAACTCCATCCTCTATGCGACCCTGTTGATCATCCTCGTGTTTCTCCCACTGCTGGGACTGACAGGCGTCGAGGGGAGGCTTTTTGCGCCGATCGCGGTCGCGACCATCGTCTCCATGGTAGCCTCCTTTCTGGTATCGCTGACTTTGATCCCCGTGCTGTGTTCCTTTCTCCTCAGTCCCCGGGCCGGCGCCGCACACGCGGACGGGCTCCTCGCCCGCGGCATGAAGACCGTCCTGGAAAAGACGTTGCTTCGGTTCGGACTGAGCCAACCCTACCTGCTGCTCGGTTTGGTTGGGATGCTCGTGATCGGTGCCTTCCTGCTTTATCCCCAGATGGGAAAGGACTTCCTCCCTTCCTTTCAGGAGGAGACGGCACTGGTGTCGATGACCGCCGCGCCCGGCACTTCCCTTGAGGAGACCAACCGGATTGCCGATGTGATTGAACAACAGCTGCTGAGCATTCCCGAGGTGCACAAGGTGGGGCGTCGCCTGGGCCGCGCCGAGCGTGGTGACCACGTGGTCCCCGTGAGCACGGCGGAATTTGACGTGGATTTCAGACCGGACGCCGCCGCCAAGGGTCCGCAGCGCGCACGCGTCGAGATTCTTGCGGATGTTCGCAAAAAGGTGCAGAGCGTGCCGGGGACTTTTAGCGTGGTGATGGGACCCCTTGCCGACCGGATCGGCCACATGCTCAGCGGCGTATCTGCTCCGGTGGCGGTAAAGATATTTGGTCCGGATCTCGACCGCCTGCGGCAGATCGGGATCCAGGTGCAGGCGGTGGCGCAGGGCGTCCCCGGGCTTGAGGAGTGCAAGCTCGACCAGCAGTCCGTCATTCCCCAGCTCCGCGTTGAAGTCGACCGGGAGCGCGCTGCAGCCTATGGCACGACACCTGGTCGGTTGAATGCAACGCTTTCGACCCTGCTGGGCGGCGGGAAGATTGGAGCGCTCCGGGACGGTGCGCGCGAAATCGACCTCACCATCCGTCTGCCGCTGGAGTGGCGCGACTCTCCCGAGAAATTGGGTGAGATTCCCATCGAGGTGCGGGGCAGTGAGGGGGTGGTTCAGCGCGTGCCTCTTTCCCTCATTGCCCACGTGCGGGAGGCAAAGGGGCCGAATGTGATTTTCCGGGAAAACGCGCAGCGTCGGTTTGCGCTTGCGATCAAACCCAGCGTGCGGGATGTGGGGGCTCAAGTCGCTGTGCTCCAGACGCGTGTCGCACAGGAGGTGCGGCTGCCCGAGGGATACTTCATTGCGTACGAGGGTGAGTTTCGGGCGCAGGCCGAGGCCACGCGGAGGATCGCCCTGCTGAGTCTGGGGGTGCTCACGGTGGTCGCCTTTCTTTTGTACACGTACTTTGGCAGTGGTTTTTTTGCCTTGCAGGTACTGTGCGACATTCCGCTCGCGCTCGTTGGAGGGCTGGTTTTTACCTATCTCAAGTTGAACAATATCAGTATCGCGACGCTTGTGGGGTTTATCGCGGTGGCCGGGGTGGCCGCGCGCAACAGCATCATGTTGATCTCCCACTACCTCCACCTAATGCAGGTGGAGGGGGAGCCCTTTTCCAAGGCGATGATCGTGCGCGGCACCAAAGAGCGGCTGTTGCCGGTGCTCATGACGGCGCTGGCCGCGGGGATCGGGCTGATTCCGCTCGTGCTCGCTGGAGATCAGCCCGGAAAGGAAATCCTCCATCCCGTAGCCGTGGTGATTGTGGGGGGTCTGGTGACTTCCACCCTCCTTGGTTTGGGCGTGACCCCAACCGTTTTTTTCACGTTTGGCCGGCGGGCGGCCGAACGGGTGCTGGAGGAGCATTCGGCCCATTCCCTTTAGTCAGTACAACCTAGGAAACCAAAATAACCCCAATACGAACCATGAAAAAATACCTATCCACCCTTCTCTGCGGGCTTTTGCTGAACGCCGCAGCCCTCGCCCACGGCGATGTAGAGCTCGGTCCCAACGGGGGCAGAATTCTGGAATTCTCCAAGAACGAATCCATGCACGGTGAAGTCCTGGTGAAGGATAACAACTTCCATGTCGCGCTTCTCGACAAGGAACTCCGGCCCGTCACTTTGACTGAACAGGAGCTGACGGCCACCAGCGGGGACCGCGCCAAGCCTGAAAAACTCGCGGTCGAAAAGAAGGACGGGAAATTTGTGGTGCCCGCGGTGAAGGCGGGGGAATGGGTGGTTTTTCAGTTCAGGGCGAGCGCGAAGGCGAAGCCGGTCACCGCCAGAATGCAGTACGACCTGACAGTCTGCGGCGGGTGTAAAGAGCCCGAGTGGATTTGCAAGTGCGCCGCCAACAAAGGCAAGGCGCAGGCTGGCAACGGCAAGAAGTAGATGTCCTTAGAGTAACCGACCAAACGAAACCAATAGACCGTTCGAAAATGAAAAATTCACCTCTTAAAAAAGCACTCACTCTCACAGCAGCCGTCACCGTTTTCCTCGGGTTGAGCGCGTGTCAAAGCGCAAAAAATGCAGGGCAGGGCGGCAAGTCCCAGGAGTGCGCCGAATGTGAAAAGTCCGACGGGGCGGGCGGCAAGCGCGCCAGCTTCAGGTAGGGGCGAGTTGGGAGGGGGCGCGCGTCCAGGCCTGGCCTAGGCGCGTGCCTCCTGCCACAAGGTCCAGCACCTGCGGAAGCCCGGGGCGAAATCTTCGGGGCGCGCGGCAAGCCAGCGTTCCAGTTGCGCGGGCTCGAACCATTCGCCGGAGTCAACTTCCGCCGGCGGCAGGTGGAACGGGCCCTCGTGGGCCGCTTCGAAAAGGTGGACGAATTCGTGGCCGGTGTCCTCCTCCGCGCCCGCTTTGGCGACCCACTTTAAGGGGGCGTCCACACCGAGTTCCTCGCGGAGTTCGCGCGCGGCTGTTTCCGGATACTCTTGGCCCGCGTTCACATGGCCCGCGGCGCTGGAGTCCCACTTGAGCGGGCAAACGTCCTTCCACTGGGAGCGACGCTGCAGGAAGATCTCCCCGGCCTTGTTGCGCACCAGGATGTGGATGGCGCGGTGGCGCAGGCTCTTGGTGTGCACTTCGTGCCGGGTCGCTTGTCCGGTGACTTGGTCCTCGGCGTCGACGACGTCAAATATCTCGCCGTGGATGTCCTGGGCTGCTGTGGCCGGGCTTTCCGGAGCGGCTCCGGGTTTCCACGCTGCAAGCTGGCACCACTGGCTGATGGAAAGGGATTCGGCGCGCGCGGTGGTCGGCACGCCCAGGGCGGCGGCGGCCTCCGGCCAGGAGCCGAGGGCTTTGCCCAAAAGGTTGCCGAGCTGCTTGCGGCGCTGGGAGAAGCCGAGCTTTACCAGCATATTAAAGCGGGCTCCGTCGCAGGCTGGGAGCTCGCCCGGTGCGCGCGGGGTCAGCAGCACGACGGAGGAGTCGATGGTGGGCACCGGAAGGAAAACCTGGGGGGGAAGGGTGCGCAGAAGCTGCACCTTCCAGCGGCGGCCGATGAGGGCCGTGGGGCCGCCAAACTCCTTGGTGCCGGGCTCTGCCGCGAGGCGTTCGGCAAGCTCGCGTTGCAGCGTGTAGAGCTGGAGCCTGGCGGGCACGGAGTCCGCGGTGAAGTTGAAGAGAATCTGGCTGGAGACGTAGTAGGGCAGGTTGCCAAACACCACCAGCGGTCCGCCCGCCATCAGGTTGCGGGTGTCGAAGCGGCATGCGTCCCCGTGGACGACCTCAAGCCCCGGATAGCGGTCCCCGAGAAAGCCGATGAGGCGGTCGTCCTTCTCAAGGAGGATGCCGTTGGCGGAGCGCTTTTGCGCGTGTTCGGTGAGGGCGCCCAAGCCCGGACCAATTTCCAGCCAGCGGTCTCCGGGAGTGAGTTGGAGCTGGGCTGTGATCCAGTCTGCCAGGTTTCTATCGTGGAGAAAATTCTGGCCGAGGCTGCGAGTGGGCGTGGTGCCCAATGAGGCAAGGGTGGACTGCAGTTCGGAAAGTTTCACTAAGGCGTTGGGCTAAAGAATCCAAAGAAGAAGCGCCCCGGTGAGGATACGGTACACCCCGAACGCAGCAAAAGAATGGGCCTGCACATAACACAGGAGCCATTTGACCGTCAGAAAGGAAACGAGTCCCGCGACCAGGGAAGCTAGCCCGAGCATCAACCAGTCCTCTTGGACGCCGTGCTTGAGGGCTTTGAAGATCTTCAATCCGCTGGCCGCCAGCAGGGTGGGGATTCCCACAAGAAAGGAAAACTCCGTGGCGGTGACCCGGTTGGTGCCCGAAAGCATCGCAGCAAGGATCGTGGTGCCCGAGCGGGAGGAACCGGGGAAAACGGCGGCAACCAATTGGGCGACGCCTACGGTGGCGGCCATGGGCAGCGAACGGTTGGAAGACAGGTTCTTGTCCTTCAGCAATCTTTCCACCAAAAGGAAAGCAACGCCGCCCACGATGAGCGCCAAGGCCACCGGCTTGGGGGATTCGGGCAGTCGGAAATGGAGCTTGTCCAGAATCACTCCGCCCACCGCTGTGATGCCAAAGGAGAGGGCAATCAAGCCGAGCAAACGCTGGCTCGCCGCCTCTCGCCAGCGGCAAAGTTGTCCGATCCGTTCCTTGAAAAGTGGCAGAACCGCGAGAACCGCACCCGATTGAATTACCACGTTGTAGAGATCGCTCTGGCGGGGAAGCCAGTGCTCCGCAATGAGGAGGTGCCCGGTGGAGGAGACCGGCAAAAATTCTGTCAGGCCTTCGAGCGTGCCAAGCAGCACGGCTGTGAGCCAAGTGGGCAGATCCAGCATATTCAGGCAAGCAAAGCCGCCGAGACCCCCTGCAAAAGGTCGGACGGAAGCAGTGCGTTAGATGGCTGCCGCGCCGCGCTCTTCAGTCCGGATGCGGATGGCCTCTTCGATCGGAAGTACGAACACCTTGCCGTCTCCAATCTTGCCGGTCCGAGCCGCCTGAATGATCGCGTTCACCGCTGTCTGGACATTGGCGTCGTCCAAAACGATCTCGAACTTCACTTTGGGCAGGAAATCGACGGTGTACTCGCTGCCGCGGTAAATTTCGGTGTGGCCTTTTTGGCGACCGAAGCCTTTGACCTCCGTCACAGTCATCCCTTCGATGCCTGCCTCTAGGAGTGCATCCTTCACGTCTTCCATTTTGAAGGGCTTGATAATCGCTTCGACCTTTTTCATCTGTTTGTTTCCTAACTGCTGTGCCCCCGTTGCGCAAGCCATCTCAGGGGGTGGGGGAGGAAAGGCCGGCCGTATGTCCAGGGTTTACCACGGAGACTCTTGGCCTATGCTGGGGACATGAGCCCTCTGGTGAAGTGGACATTGTTCGGGGTCCCAACTGTCGCGGTCCTGGTGTTGGCAGGCTGTTCCCTGACGCGTGCCGGGTACAAGTCCCCGAGCTATACGGTGCGTGCAATGCTCGATCGCGTGGAGGTCCGCGACTATCCCGCGCTTGTGTTGGTTCAGACATCCACGCGGAAGGAAGTGGAGGGAAGGGATGGCAGTTTCATGCGGCTCTTTCGCTTCATCACAAAGGGGAACGCCGCTGCGCAGCCAATTCCCATGACCACCCCGGTCCTTTACCGTGGCCAGGGCCCCTCGGAGGCCATGGCGTTCGTGCTGCCTGCGACCATGAAACCCGGGGACGTGCCCGCCCCGCTGGATTCGGCTGTCCAGATTCAAACCCGTCCCGCCGGCACTTACGCAACCCTCCGGATGAGCGGTCGCCGCCGTTCCGCGGGCAGGGAGAAGGCGCTCTCCGAAATCAGGTCCGCGGTGGAGCGGTCCGGATGGCAACTGGAGGGCGAGCCAGAGTTCGCCTTTTACGATCCACCCTGGATTCCGTGGTTCATGGAAAAGAACGAAGTCCTCTGGCGCGTGGCGAAAAAAAGTGCGGCGAATTAAGTCTGCCGGGTCTTATCAAAAGGGCACGCCTCGGCGGGATTCAAGACTTCCACCGAGACGGAGGCGCTGGAAAAGAAATCAGGTTTTGAGGAAACGCTGGCGGTAGGCTCGGGGTGTCAGGCCGGTACATTTTTGAAAGCACCGAGTGAAGTGACTCTGGTCGGCAAAGCCGCTTTCCACAGCCACTTCTGCAAGGGGACGTTGCGTCCTGCTCAACAGTCCGCACGCCGCCTGGATCCGGACACCGCGCAGATAGTCGGTCGGGGTGGAGCGCAGCAACTGCTGGAAGCGCCGGTTGAAATGCGTCGAGGAAAGCCCCGCGAGCCTTGCCATCGCAGCCATCGAGATCGGTTCGCTGTAGTGGGTCTCCATGTGCCGGATGGCGGACTGGAGTTCCTGAAAATAGCGCGCTTTCTCGCCTGTTTCCTGGATGCTGTACATCGCCCCGGCAATCCCGATGACTGCTCCCCCGGCGTCGAACAGGGGCACCTTGGTTGAAATGTACCAATGCGGCTGTTTGTCGAAGTGTAACACCATCCAGAGCTGCCCCGGAATGGCCCTGCGTCCGGCCATGACCCGCCCGTCCTCGGCAATGTAT
>CANJYI010000016.1 GCA_947478975.1 Chthoniobacteraceae bacterium | reverse complement strand
GCATTCTGCAGAAGCTCAGTCATCGCCTCGAGCACCAGCACCGGATCCAGCAATGCCAGACAGGGTTCTCCCGAGAAAACCCATCGCAGGCGGCCCGAAAGTTCCGGCCGCTCCACGGAAAGACGGTCCCGCAGGTCTTCAAACAACAAATCCACCGGATAGGGGATGCGATCCGGGGTGGGAATCTGGAACGCCTTTGAAATGCGCACCATCCGCTGGGAGCCGTACCGGACAGCGCCGTGGAGCTGTTCGAGAGCCGCACCAGCCTTCTCTCCCGCCCCCAGATCCTCCGCGTAGGAGATCAGAAGATCCATCGCGTTGAGATCGTTGCGCACGTCGTGAGACAACTGGCGCAGGAACGCGTCTACCAATTCCACTGAGACGCCACCCCCTGCATTCATTGCGTTGACGCCCGCCGTGGACGCCGGATTGCCCATGTCGATCTTCATGGTTATTGGCGGCTAAACCGGTCCGTACCGGGGCCGTCGCCAAAGGAGCAGTGCACGCTTGGGCGGGAGGCCGCCAGGTGCCGCAGCACGTGGTAGACCTGCTCCGCATCAGCGCCAAGGGCAGCAGCCACCTCGGCTGCAGTATGCTGCTCAGCCCCGAGGGCACCCGCAACCATGTGCTGAAGGTCGATCACCGCTGTGGCGGCTTTCTTGCCCGCCTCCACTCCCGGTTGGTGGTACGCGTTGATGTTGACCAGCGACCCGTAGAAACCGACCGCACGGTCGTAGAGCGCGATCAGCGCCCCAACACTTTCCGGGCTCACGTCCGGCAGACTCACCGTCACCGACTCCCGGCCGCTGTCGAAGAGGGCCGAACGGGTGCCGCGCAGGAAGCCCTGCAAGTAGTCTCCCGCAGTGGTGGCAGGCTCGACTTCGAAGGCGACGCCGTCGCGCTCCTTGCGCACCTCGATGAAGGTCACAAAAAAGTTGTGCACCCCGTCGCGAAGCTGCTGGACGTAGGCGTGCTGGTCTGTGGAACCCTTGTTGCCGTACACGGCGATCCCCTGGTTGACGACCTTGCCGTCCAAATCCCGCTCCTTACCGAGGGACTCCATCACCAACTGCTGCAAATACTTCGAGAAGAGCATCAGGCGATCCTTGTACGGAAGCACCACCATGTCCTTGGTGCCGCGCCCGCCGCCCGCATAGTGCCACATGAGGGCAAGCAGCAGGGCCGGGTTTTTGAGCGGTTCGGCTTCACGGGTCCAGACATCCATCGCGGCCGCCCCCTTGAGGAGGCCATCCATTGGGATCCCCTGAAGCACGAGCGGCACCATGCCCACGGCGCTCATCACCGAAGTGCGGCCCCCCACCCAATCCCACATGGGGAAACGCTTCAGCCACCCGTTGGCGATGGCGTACTTGTCCAGCTCGCTTCCCTCGCCGGTGACTGCCACCGCCCTTGGCCCGAAAGGAATCCCCGCCTGCGCGTAGCGGCGCTGGGCTTCCAGCATGCCATTGCGCGTTTCCTTGGTGCCGCCGGACTTGGAAATGACCACCGTCAGGGTGTGTTCCAAACGGGGCTCGAGAATACCGAGCACCCGGTCCATCCCGTCCGGATCGGTGTTGTCGAAAAAGTGAAGGCGAATGGGGTTCGAGGCGCAACCAAGCGCATCGGAGATGAACTGCGGCCCCAAGGCCGAGCCCCCGATCCCGATGACAAGGACGTCGGTAAATTCACCCGAGGCGTGGACGGCGTCCGCGAAGGCGTGGATGTCCGCGTTGGTGTGGGCGATTGTTTCAGCGAGGTCCTTGGAGGGGGCCAGTTCAGGGCTGCGCAGCCAGTAGTGGCCCACCATGCGGTGCTCGTCGGGGTTAGCCTCGGCTCCTGCTTCCAGCGCCGCCATTGCCACAACCGCCTTCCGGGCAGGAGCATCCATGTTGGCCAAAAAGTCCTCCCCGAACCCCATGCGGGACACGTCCAAAGAGATTCCGAGGCCCGCATGGCGCAGGTGATATTGCTGAAAACGATTCCAAAGTGTACTCATTGTGGCGGCGATCGAAGCCACCTCCCAGCCCTGTGTCGAGGCGAGACTGGCAGGAATCACACAATGCGACAAAATTTTCACCCACGCCAAACCCGGCGCCTCCAAACCGGCATCCAAACGCCTCGCAAAACGCCCAGCCCGACGTCTCTTGGACGTCCAGACAGCCAGCAGACGGTCCTCCCGGCAGAGCCGACCCGAGGGACGCCCTGCTCGGAATCGGTTCAAACCAGAGCCAAGGTCTTTCCCGCGGGCGCCCGGTCCCGGGGCGTGTTCACTTTGGTGACTTTCGCGGCCTCCTCAGGAAGCGGGGATTGCTCCGCAGATGGCGCAGAGTGTCACAGATGGACCTGATGGTTTCCTCTGATCTGTGAAATCTGCGCAATCTGCGGATGCCTCTCTGAATGAGCTGTTTGTGGACTTCCTTTGGAAGAGACCGCGAGCTTCTTCCCAAAACTGCGGTTTATTTGACAGTGAACACGTCCTAGCCAAGAGACGTGTGGTAGACCTCGGCACCCTTATCCAAAAACTCCTTGGACTTGGCCTCCATCCCCTTTTCCAGCGCTGCGTCCTCACTCACCCCCTGCTCGGCGGCATACCGCCGGACGTCCTCGGTGATCTTCATCGAACAGAAGTGAGGCCCGCACATCGAGCAGAAGTGGGCCGCCTTGGCGCCTTCGCTCGGGAGGGTTTCATCGTGGAACTCACGAGCTGTTTCAGGGTCCAAAGACAGGTTAAATTGATCCTCCCAACGGAACTCAAAGCGCGCCTTCGAAAGCGCGTTGTCTCTGTACTGGGCACCCGGATGGCCCTTGGCCAGGTCGGCGGCGTGCGCCGCGATTTTGTAGGCGATGACCCCGTCCTTGACGTCCTTGCGGTTGGGCAGCCCCAGATGCTCCTTGGGCGTCACGTAGCAAAGCATCGCCGTGCCGTACCAACCAATCATCGCGGCTCCAATGGCAGAGGTGATGTGGTCGTACCCGGGGGCGATGTCGGTGGTAAGCGGCCCGAGCGTGTAAAAGGGCGCCTCATGACACCACTCCAGCTGTTTCATCATGTTTTCATGAATCAGATGCATCGGCACGTGTCCCGGCCCCTCGTTCATGACCTGCACCCCCTTGGCCCAAGCCCTCTTGGTCAGGTCGCCCTGCACCTCCAGTTCCCCAAACTGCGCCTCGTCGTTGGCGTCCGCATTCGACCCCGGACGCAGCCCGTCCCCGATGGAGAAGCTGATGTCGTAGGCCGCCATGATGTCGCAAATGTCGTCCCAATGCGTGTACAGGAAGTTCTCCTTGTGGTGGGAAAGACACCACTTCGCCATGATGGAACCCCCACGGGAAACAATTCCGGTCGCACGGCGCGCCGTCATCGGGATGAAGCGCAGCAGCACCCCCGCGTGAATCGTGAAATAATCAACCCCCTGCTCGGCCTGTTCCAGCAAGGTGTCCCGGAAGATTTCCCAGGTCAGATCTTCGGCCCTGCCGCTCACCTTTTCCAGCGCCTGGTAAATGGGCACTGTGCCGATCGGCACGGGCGAATTGCGCAGGATCCATTCCCGCGTGGTGTGGATGTTCTTTCCGGTGGAAAGGTCCATGACCGTGTCGGCCCCCCACTTTGTCGACCAACGCATCTTCTCGACTTCCTCCTCGATGCTCGAGGCCACCGCCGAGTTGCCAATGTTGGCGTTGATCTTCACCAGAAAATTGCGCCCGATGATCATGGGCTCCAACTCCGGGTGGTTGATGTTGGCCGGAATAATCGCCCGCCCGCGTGCCACTTCCGAACGTACAAATTCAGCGGTGATCTCCTTGGGCAGGTTCTGCGGAAACCGACGGAACACCTCGGGCGCATCCGCCCGGCCCGTCGTTCCGGAGTGCTGGTGCGACAGCGAGTTGCGCTTCGCCTTTTCCGACCACTCCTCACGCAACTTCTCCAAACCCTGGTTTTCGCGGATGGCGATGTATTCCATTTCCGCAGTGATGATGCCCTGCTGCGCATACCAGAGCTGCGTGACGGGATGTCCGCCGGAACCCCGCAAAGGCCTCCGCCCCGCAGACGCGGGCGCCGTCAGTGCAGACTTCTGGCCGGAGCGCTGGGCGCTCGAGGCCGCGTGCGCCTCGGACAGAAACCCGTCGTCTTTCGCCGTTTTGTTGCGCCCATCATATTCCTCCACGTCAGCCCTCGCCCGGACCCACTCCTCGCGCAACGCCGGCAAACCCTCCTCAACGGTTCCCTTAAACTGGGGATCCCCCCAGGGCCCCGAAGTGTCATAGACCAAAACAGGCGCATTCTCTTCGAGTGTCCCGTCCGGAAGACGGGTGGAGGCCAAGGACACTTCCCGCATAGGAACACGCAACCCGGGATGGATTTGCCCCTCCAAATAGACCCGCCGCGAGTTGGGAAGCGGATCGGTGCTCTGAGGATGCAGTGTGTGCGGAGTTGCGTTCATAAGGAAAAGCCTCTGGTTTGTGGCGAACACAAACCGATAGGCGATTCCAGCCATTCGGGAAAGAAAAGAAGGCGGGACAGAAGGCAGCGCTCCGCCCCCGGACTGGGGCCCAACGCGCATAATCAGCGCAAGCCTCTAAAAAGCCGCAAAAGCATGCACTGCTCTAACCCTGCCACCCTCAATCCGTGGCTCCATTCCTGTGCAAGGGAACCTGCGGCCGGGGGCAGCGTAACGCGCCGTTTGCCGTTCCCGTCAGACGGGCCGCGCATTAATAAGTAAAACTAATTGAAAATTAAAAAATGAACATTCTTGGCAACACAAGAGAACTGCTTCTAGTTATCACTTTCCAGACGGCGGCCGCCTCAACGCAGGCGCCGCGACAGCCAACCTCTTAACGCACCGTGAACCTTCTGCTTTCATTTTGGAGATCCTCCATTGGGAAAAAATGGCTGGTAGCCCTCTCTGGGCTGGCGCTTCTGGGTTTTGTGGCAGGCCACTTGGTTGGCAACCTCCAAATGTTCGGGGGCCCGTCCAAGATCAACGCCTACGCGGAATTTCTGCACGCCAACGAGAAGCCGCTCTGGGTTGCCCGGATCGGGATCATCGCAGCCTTCGTACTCCACGTTGCCGCGACCATCACTTTGGTGCTCCAGAACAAAAGCGCACGGCCCCAAGCCTACCAACTGGGTCGCAACGTGCAGGCAAAAATTTCCACTCGGACAATGGCCTACAGCGGGCTGACGGTCCTGTCCTTTGTGGTGTTTCACCTGCTGCACTACACCTTCCGCCTGACCGACCCACGCTTCAAGGTGATCGCCGAGGGCGGCCTTCTGGAAACCTCCCACGACGTGTACAGGATGGTGCTGCTGGGCTTCCAGAGTCCCCTGGTTTCGGGGTTCTACCTCCTGAGCGTGGGCCTTCTTTCGCTCCACCTGAGCCACGGCATCTCTTCAGCCGTGCAGACCTTCGGTCTTGAATCCAAGCGGAGCGCCCAGCGCATTCGCCAGACAGGCCGACTGCTCTCCGGAGCGATCTTTGTCGGATACGCATCCATTCCAACAGCAGTCCTGCTGGGCTTCCTGAAGTAACCTCCACCGGAGCAACCCGTCATCCAATGAGCCTGACCCTTGACTCCAACATCCCCTCCGGTCCGCTTGCCGGAAAGTGGGAGAAGCACAAGTTTGAATCCAAGCTGATCAATCCGGCCAACCGCCGGAAGTTTGAGATCATCGTAGTCGGCACAGGCCTGGCCGGTGCGGCGGCGGCGGCGACGCTGGGGGAACTCGGGTACAAGGTGAAGGCCTTCTGCTTTCAGGATTCCCCCCGCCGGGCGCACTCCATCGCCGCGCAGGGCGGTATCAACGCCGCCAAGAACTACCAGAACGACGGCGATTCGGTACACCGCCTCTTCTACGATACCATCAAGGGCGGCGACTTCCGCGCCCGCGAAGCCAACGTGCACCGCCTCGCCGAGGTGAGCGTCTCCATTATCGACCACTGCGTCGCCCTTGGAGTCCCCTTCGCCCGCGAGTACGGCGGACTTCTGGACAACCGTTCCTTCGGCGGAGCGCAGGTTTCCCGCACTTTCTACGCACGGGGCCAGACGGGGCAGCAACTTTTGCTGGGGGCCTACTCGGCCCTCAACCGCCAGATCGCCGCAGGCAGCGTCGAGATGCACTCGCGCACCGAGATGCTCGACCTGGTGCTCATCGACGGCCACGCCAAGGGGATTGTCACTCGCGACCTCGTCACTGGCGAAATCAAGAGCTGGGCTGCGGACTGCGTCATCATGGCCACGGGCGGCTACGGCAACGTGTTCTATCTCTCGACCAACGCGAAAGGCAGCAACGTGACCGCCACCTACCGTGCCCACAGACGAGGCGCGGCTTTCGCCAATCCGTGCTACACGCAGATCCACCCGACTTGTATCCCAGTCGCTGGAGACCACCAGTCCAAGCTCACCCTGATGAGCGAGTCGCTGCGTAACGATGGGCGTGTTTGGGTGCCCAAGAAAAAAGGCGACTCCCGCCCTTCCTCGCAGATCCCCGAAGACGAGCGTGACTACTATTTGGAGCGGAAATACCCGAGCTTCGGCAACCTGGCGCCCCGTGACATTTCCTCGCGTTCGGCGAAGGAAGTTTGCGATGAAGGGCGTGGCGTGGGCCCCGGAGGGCTGGGAGTCTACCTAGACTTTGCAGATTCCATCAAACGCCTCGGGGAGGACAAGATCCGCGAGCGTTACGGCAATCTTTTCGACATCTACCACCAGATCACCGGCGAAAACGCCTACCAGATGCCGATGCGGATTTTCCCGGCCGTCCATTACACCATGGGCGGGCTCTGGGTGGACTACAACCTGATGTCCAACGTCCCGGGACTCTTCGTGCTAGGGGAGGCAAACTTCTCCGACCACGGGGCAAATCGGCTGGGCGCTTCCGCCCTCATGCAGGGCCTCGCCGACGGTTATTTCGTCATCCCCTACACCATTGGCAATTACCTCGCCCCTGCGATCGGAAAGCGCCCCTCCACGGACCACCCTGCCTTCAAGCAGACCGAGTCCGAAGTGCGTGCGCAGCTCCAGCGCTTTCTTTCGATCAAGGGACGCCGCTCCGTTGAGTCTTTCCACCGGGAACTCGGCCTCCTCATGTGGGACCAATGCGGCATGGCCCGTTCCGAACGCAGCCTGACCAAGGCGCTCAAGCGCATTCCAGCTCTCCGGGAGGAGTTCTGGCAGGACGCCAAGATTTTGGGGGACAACGAGTCGCTCAACACCTCGCTCGAACAGGCCGGCCGGGTGGCGGACTTTCTCGAATTCGGCGAACTCATGTGCCTCGACGCGCTGGCGCGCAACGAGTCTTGCGGCGGCCATTTCCGCGAAGAATTTCAAACCCCCGACGGCGAGGCGCAGCGTAACGACAACGACTACGCGCATGTGGCCGCCTGGGAATACCAAGGCTATGGCCAGGCGCCAAAGCGCCACATCGAGCCCTTGACCTACGAGGAAGTCAAACTCGCAACCCGGAGCTACAAATGAACCTGCACCTCAAAGTTTGGCGCCAGAAGAGCGCCCAAAGCGAAGGCCGCCTTGCCGATTACGAGGCCCGAAACATTCCGGAGGACTGCTCCTTTCTGGAAATGCTCGACCTCGTAAACGAAGATCTCCTCAGCAAGGGCGAGGAACCCATTGCCTTCGACCACGACTGTCGCGAGGGAATTTGCGGCATGTGTTCGCTGACCATCAACGGGATCCCGCACGGCCCCAGTGAAACAACGACTTGCCAGCTCTACATGCGCAAGTTCAAGGACGGCCAGACCATCTACATCGAACCGTTCCGGGTGGGCGCCTTTCCCCTGCTCCGCGATCTGGCAGTCAACCGTTCCGCTTTCGACCGGATCCAACAGGCGGGCGGCTTTGTCTCGGCACATGTCGGCGCAGCACCCGATGGAAACGCCATTCTCGTACCCAAGACCCAGGCCGACCGCGCGATGGAGGCAGCAGCCTGCATCGGGTGCGGTGCATGTGCCGCGGCCTGTCCCAACGCAAGTGCGATGCTTTTTGTCGGCGCAAAGGTCACCCATCTTGGGTCCCTCCCGCAGGGCCAGCCCGAGCGCGACCGCCGTGTGCTCGCCATGGTTCGTCAAATGGACGCAGAAGGCTTCGGCAACTGCTCGAACTATCTGGAATGCGAAGCGGTGTGTCCCGCGGAGATTCCAAATTCCGTCATCGGCCAACTCAACCGCGACTACGCGTCTGCCCTGGTCAAGGACACCTTGTAGTACGGACGGGGCGGTGTCCTTAAGCCGTCGGACGGATGTTAGCAACCGATCCACGCCGGCTCAGGGCGGGCTGAATTCAATTTTCATCCCCGGCCTTTTTTCTGATACACAAGGCTACGTCCATGGAATCAGACCACCCCGTCATCCTGTTTTACAAGTACGTGCCCATTGTGGGGCCGGACCGTTTCGCTGCGGAGCACTCCGCCTTTTGTAAGAGTTTGGGACTCAAAGGAAGAGTCCTCATCGCGGAGGAGGGCATCAACGGAACCCTCTCCGGTCCGCGCGATGCGATTGATGCGTACGTCAAAACCCTCCGTGCGGACGAACGTTTTGCCGACATCGAGATCAAACTGAGCGCCGGGGACGCCTCCACCTTCCCCAGGCTCTCTGTGAAAGCCAGGCCCGAAATCGTCACGCTGGGGGCGCCCGTAGCCCTCCAGGCAGACCTGCACAACCACCTCAGCCCCGCGGAATGGAAACGCCGGATCGAGCAGGATCCAGACGTACTGCTCGTGGATGTGCGCAACCGCTACGAGTCAGCTGCGGGCAAATTTGAAGGCGCCCTCGCTTGTGACATCGAGTTTTTCCGCGAACTCCCCAACTACCTGGAAAAGCTCGAGGAGCACCGGGACAAAACGATCCTGATGTACTGCACCGGGGGGATCCGCTGCGAAAAGGCGTCCGCACTTTTCCGGCACCACGGTTTTGAAAACGTCTTCCAACTGCACGGGGGAATCGTGAACTACCAGAAGGAGTTCGGAAACGAGCACTGGTTGGGGGAATGCTTTGTCTTCGACAACCGGATGACTGTCAAAGTAAAGGAGAACCTCGTGCCCATCGGCATCTGCGCGCACTCGGGGCGTTCGACAAGCCGCTTCGTCAACTGCCTCCACGACTTGTGCCACGCCCTTTTCCTGCTCGCGCCCGAAACCGAACAGGAAAACTCGGAAACCCGCCTCTGCCCGGAGTGCCTAGCCAAGGGGTTGACCTCCCAGACCGCAGACTACAAGGGAAGCCCAGCCAGACTGCTCAAATCAGCCACCGCTTGAGCGCCGGTATCCCTCCCGTGCCCGGCCGCTTCTGCTCCCCAACAACGGAGTCACTTCCCGATACAAAAGCTGCTGAAGATCCGTCCCAACAGATCCTCGTTGTCGGTGCGTCCGACCACCTCCCCCAAGGCCCCCAGCGAAGCCCGCATTTCCTCGGCGATGAACTCGGGAGGAATCCCGCCGGCCAACGCCTCCTCCGCCGCCTGTAAAAACGCCAGGCTGCGGCGCACACAGTCCTGGTGCCGCGCGTTGATTGTGACTTCATCCCCTGCGTCCGCCGGCCCGAGTCCCGCTTGCAGCGTGGCAGCAATGGCCGCCTCCAGCGCCTCCATGCCTTCGCCGGTCAGGCAGGAAACTGCAACCACCTCACTCACGGCCCAGTCGGGGTGCACGCCCAAATCAACCTTGTTTAACACGCGCAGAACCCGCGGGTCCGGTGTCGCATCAGAATCCGGTGGCGGCTGCTGGCCATCGAAGACCTGAAGAATCAGGTCCGCATCTTCCAATTGCACAAGGGTCCGCGCCATTCCCATCTGCTCCAGTGCGTCGCCCCCCTCGCGCAACCCGGCTGTATCCACCAACCGCAGGGACCAACCACGCAGCATCACGACTTCCTCCAAAGTGTCACGGGTTGTCCCGGGAACGGGGCTCACAATCGCCCGCTCATACCCGAGCAACCGGTTGAGCAGGCTGCTTTTACCGGCATTTGGCGCACCGCTCAAGACGGTGCGTACTCCAGTGCGCAGCACCCGCCCGTGCCGTGCGGTCGAAAGCAACTTCTCCAACTCACCGCGGATCCGCGCCATCCGCGCCTGCAGCAGGCTTCCCGTCTCCGGCGCAATGTCCTCTTCGGGAAAATCAATGTAGGCCTCCAAGTGGGCCAGCAAATCCAGCAACTCGCTCTGAAGCCCTCGCACCCGTTCGCCCAAGCTCCCACCCAGCTGTCGCGCTGCGGCGCGGAGAGCCAGATCACTCTGCGCCAAAACCACGTCCATAATCGCCTCTGCCTGGGTCAAATCCAGCTTGCCGTTCAAGTAGGCGCGCCTCGTAAACTCCCCCGGCCCAGCGGCGCCAGCCCCCGCCCGAAACAACGCCTCCAGAACACGCCGGGTCACCAATCCCCCCCCGTGACAGCCGATCTCAACCACGTCCTCGCCCGTGAAACTGGCCGGACCACGGAAAACCGTCAGCAGCACCTCGTCCACCAGTACGCCCTCGTCCCAGATTTGCCCGAAATGCTGCACCCTCGGCTCCAGTGCCTCCACCCCATGCACTCCGCCTTGCATCGAAACCCCACGCTTGCGGAAGACACGTCCGCCCACCGCCAACGCCTCGGGGCCGGTCACCCGCACGACCGCAACCGCCCCCTGTCCGGGGGGACTTGCGACTGCGGCCACTGTCTCCACGAATTTCATCGCTCTTCGCCCCGGCTCAAAACAGAAAACCTCACCGGATCAGACCTTCCCCAGCAAAGCGCCCAGAGCGGCCACAAACCGGCGGTTTTGCTCCATCGTCCCCACTGAAACGCGAATCCATTCGGGCAGCGCGTAGGCCGCCATGTCCCGGATGATGATCCCTTGCTTGAGCAACTTCGCAAAGACATCCTTCCCGTCGCCCACCTTCACGAGCACGAAATTTGCGTGGCTTGGCACAAACTCGAGTCCAAGCGAAGTAAAGCTCTCCTGCAGATAGGCGCGGCCTTCGTCTGTGATCAAACGGGTGCGCAGTTGGTGCTCCTCGTCCAGAATGCCTGCCAAGGCCCCCGCCTGGGCGATGCCGTTTGCGTTGAAGGGCTGCCGCGTTTTTTGCAGAACCGAAATCAGCTCAGGATTGGCCAGACCGTACCCGATGCGGAGATTTGCGAGTCCCTGTATTTTTGAGAAAGTTCTCAGAACCACCACATTCCGCCCCTCCCGGACATACTTTAGGGTGTCCGGCGCCTTCTCCAAAAACTCGAAATACGCCTCGTCGAAAACCACCACCACATGTTCCGGCACACGGTCCATAAACCGGTCGATCTCCTCCTGCGACACCAAGGTGCCCGTCGGATTGTTGGGATTGGCCACAAACACCTCCCGAGTCGCCGGTCCGATGGCATCGGCCATCGCCTCCAAGTCATGCTTAAACCCAGGATCGTCCACCTCGACGGTTTTCGCGCCGAAAAGGGTCGCCATCAGTTTATAGACCACGAAGGCATGCTTTGCCGTGATGATCTCATCCCCGGGCTTCAGAAAAGCCTGCCCGATGAACTCGATGATTTCGTTGGAGCCGCACCCCAGGATGACGTTCTCCCGGGCCAACCCGCACCGCTTTGCGATGGCCTCCCTCAAATAATAGCCGCCGCCATCCGGATAAAAGTGGCTGCGCTCGAGAGTCGCGCGCATCGCCTCCAGCGCCTTGGGCGAGGGGCCAAGCGGGTTTTCATTTGAAGCCAGCTTGATGATGTCACCGGGGGCAAGCCCCAGCTCCCGGGCCACATCTTCGATGGGTTTTCCAGGTTCATAAGCAACAAGATCGTGCAGCCAAGGGTGGGCGAGATTCCAAATCGCGGACATAGTCCCTCACCTTACCGGAACCCGGACCCGTTTGCCAACGCTGGCGCACAGCGATACTGGGAAGCTCGGAAAACAGTTGCTACCTTTTGAGCATGTCTGCAAAGGCGCCCGGTTGCAGTCCTATGCCGCGGCCCACAACCTCGGGATTCGTGGCAAACACATCCGGGAAGTCGAGAAAACCAGTGAGTGAGTCGATTGGAAACGGGGCCACCTTGGCGGCCGCAATCCTCTGGATCGCGGGGAACCGCGGGTCGGCAAGGATGGAACCGGTGGCCTGAACGCGCCGGTCGTAGTCAGCAAGGCTCATGCGGGTGTGGCCGAGGTTCTGGCCGCCTTCAACAAAGTTGAGCACCCAGAAAAGTTGCCGCTCCCCGTCGGGGACGCGGAGAAAGTAGCAGTTGTTGCGGTCCTCGATGCCGTGCTGGGCCCCGTACTGTTGCAGGGGCACCTTCACCTTGGAAGGGATGCTGTCAGCGAAGATGTTGTTCCGGACAGTAGCCTTGGTGGCGAGTTTGGTCGTCTGGATGAGGTTGCAGACAAAGACGTTGTTCTCCAGAAGAAAGCCCGGGCAACTACTCACCTCCAAACCGTCAAACCCTCGCGCTATGACGCAGTTGGAAATCCGCAGGTTCTCGCTGTACCAGGCGCAGACAAAGCCCGGCGCGTACCCCTTGCCATAGCCGTCCCACAGGCAGCGGCTGATGCTCACCCCGGTGCTGTGGCTGACGTTCACCACGCGGGAGCCACTGTTGCCGGCGCCTTGCAGGCCGATCTGCCGGAAGTACACCCCGTCCAATTCGATGTTCGTCTTGCCGTTGATCACCCAAGCCGCATCCATTCGCCTTTCGTTGCCGTCAAAAATGACTTTTTCCCCGGGAACGGCCCGAAACCGGATCGGCAGCCCCTTGTCGCCGGACACCCGCACCCGCACCTTTTCAAAATAGGTGCCGCCGGCGATCAAAACCGTGTCCCCGGCACGGACGCTCGACGCCGCGTGCCCGACGGTGCGCCACGCCCGTCCCCGCTCCAGACCCGAACCTGCATCATCCCCATCGGCCGCCACATAATAAGTCTTTGCGGCGGGCTGCTCCCGGTCGGTGGTGAAGGAGATCGCCTCGTATTGCGGATGGATGACCTCCGGCTTGCCCTTCCCATCGTACGGATTCGCCGCGGAAAGGGCGACCACCCGGAAGTGGTAGGTTTTGCCCGGCTGGAGTCCAGTCAGGCTGAAGGTCCGGTGGTTGTCAGTGGTGACTCCGACGTGAAACTTCACGCGGTTGACGCACTCGGGCGTTTCACCCCAGCCTAACTCGCAGGCGGCTCCCTCGGTGACGAGCCATTCGATGTTGGCAGTCGTCGTACCCACCGAGTGCACCACCGGCGCGGTCATCCGCAGCGTGTTTGAAAGACGGTCTTGATGAAACCCAACGCTCTGGCCGAGCGCCCCAAACCCCAAAAAGGGCGCGGGATCCGCCAGTCTGGCCTCACCCTCCTGGACAGCGAACACCGGCACGATAGCGCGGGAGTAAGAGTCCTGCGTCTGCTGGAGCTGGGCCAGTGACACCACTCGGTCCCGCAGCTTCCATGCGTGCGCCGGATCCGCGTAGCTATGGTAGTCGCTGTATCTGAGCGCCTCATCCTTTGGCGTTCCTCCTCGGATCTCGACGGCCGGGGCGGTCTGGTTGTTGTAGAGATTGCTGCTGAGGTGGGCCTGCACACACTCGTCCAAAACAAGCGCCGCGGCCGCAAACCCGGTGAACTGGCAGTGCGTGACCTTCAATGCGGCGACCTTGCTGGCCGAGAGACCGATGTTCTCGCCCTCGAACCGGCAGTTGTGAAAGCGCACGTCCCCGCTCGCGCTGGCCGTGACGCCGCGCAAAAAATGGAGCCGGTCAAACTCGACTCCCGTGCTATTTTCAATGAGGAGGTCACCGGCGAGAGTGACCGTACCCACACCCCTCGCCCGCCACGACACCGGCGCAGCGCCCGCCTTACCCGCTTGGAACCTCACTTTTCCGTCGTAGACACCGGGTTCGAAGTACACGGTGTCGCCGGGACGCGCCTTCTCCACCACATGGGCCAGTGTTTTCCAGGCATGCCTCAGCGACAGGCCATCCGCGCCGTCGTCGCCCGTAGGCTTCACAAAAAACACGTCAGCCAAATAGGGGAAAGGGCCGCGATCCCGCCCGTCGGGTGCGGTACCGCGCATCGAGGAGGTAGCCTGCAACCTGAAATCAAAGTTGATCGGATCGGCGAACTCCTCGTCTCGCTTCACCCGCTCGGACTGGAGGCGAATGTTATCTTTGGTGATCTGATCGTCGGGCACGTAGATGTTCGGGCCCCCGAGAATGGAGTGCGAAACGTTGCGCACCGGGAAATACCCGAGCCCCACGGAGTTTCTGGCCTCGCAAGTCTCGGCCCGCCCGGATTTGATGCCGACATCCGGACCAGCGTTTCCCCAACCGAGGCAGCGGTCGAGCAAGCCGTGCTCTGCCCCGGCCCCGTAAATCCGGACGCCGACGCCGATGGAGCGGTAGCCGATGCAGTTTCGAGCCACGTCATTTTTGCTTTGATACAGAAGCACTCCCGCGCACTCGGCGGGGTTGTGCGGCGAACTGTTTCCATAGCCCACACACCCCTCAACAAGGTTGCCCCCGCCGCCCTCGTTCGCAATGCAAATGCCTCCACCATTGAGAAAGGCCGTGCAGTCGCGGACAACGCAGTCACGGGCGCCGAAAAGGATGATGCCCCAGGTACCAAACAAAGCGCGCGAACTGGCCAACCCGTTGCTTTCAAACCCGCGCACTGCGATCCCCTCCAGCACCACCCGCACCGGTTGCTCCAATTCCAAACCCGGTCGCCCAATGAGCGGTATGCTATAACGGTGCTGCTCTGCGGGGCGCAGGTCCGTGCTGGAGACATAGAGTCGTCCCGCGGCGGAATCGTAAAAATAACTGCCCGGCTGAAACTCCACCTCGGCTAAGGCCGCGCACTCTCCAAGCCGCGACCAGGTGTCGACCTCATAAACCGCCTGCACCGAACCCATGAATTCGGCCACGGAGGTCTGCCGTAGTCCGGCCACCGGTCGGAACACGGGCGCCGCCACATCGCCGCGCAGTAGCACCGTGCCTGGAATCTCCCCCCGGATCACTGTCTGCTTATCCGCGCTACCAAGCCCTTTTCTTGCAACCGCTTCCGCGTACTCCCCGCGGCCTACGGTAAGGGTGTCCCCCGGTTCCAGGGCGTCCACTCCTTTTTGCACGGTCAGGAACGCGGCGTCGCGACTGGTACCCGCGTTGGAGTCGAGACCCTGCTTGTTTACAAAAAACTCCGCGGCGTACAACGGTGTGGAAAGAAAAAGGGCAAGGGCTGCGATGCGTGCCTTCAGGGATGTCATTGGAATGCAGATCAGTTGTGCGTTGGGGGACGGCTACGGGCCGGAAAACGGAACGGGCAAGGAGGATGGCGAGGGTACCAGGGGAAAGTCCTGGAGGAGACTACAGAGCCGATGCGGTTGACGTTACAGCGCAACGGGGGGGATGAAGCACGAGCATCTCACCGAGTTCTCAGCACGCAACCACCATTGCCGAGATTCACCTCACCGCCCATGACTAAACCTGAACTCCGAAGTTGAAGACGCGATTCCGCGATCGCCCGGTTCTCGGACGTTCAAATTTTGAAACTCAGCGACCCGCTCGGCGGTAAGCCAGCCCCAGTGACTCGGGAGCGGGTTGTTTGGGGGCTCAAACGCCTCCTAAATCGT
>CANJYI010000015.1 GCA_947478975.1 Chthoniobacteraceae bacterium | reverse complement strand
GTCGAGGTCGGGGAGGTTCTTCTTCTTGAGCGCGGCGAAGTTGTCGGCATGGGTGTCCCATCCGCCAAGCTGCACGGTCACGAAGCGCACGCCGCTTTCCACGAGGCGTGTGGCGAGCAGGCAGCTCTGAGAGAAGGGCGTGGCGCCGAAGAGGCCCGAGATGCTCTCGGGTTCGCGGCTGAGGTCGAAGGCATCGCGCGCCTTGGTCGAGCGCATCATCTGGTAGGCCTTCTGTCCGAACTCATCCATACCGCTCAGAATCTTGTCCTCCTTGGCGAAGGCACCGAAGGCGGTGTCGTACTTCTGGACCATGTTCTGGCGGCGGTCGACGTCGGTGAGGGTGACGCCGCGCAGCGCAAGTCCGCGCACCTCTAAAGCCTTGCCTGGGAGTGGGGTGGCGCCGGTGTCAAACGGGCCGTACTCCACGCCGAGGTAACCGGTGGGGTTGTTGCCCTGGGAAGGCACGGCGACGAAGCCGGGGAGCTCTTTCTCGCTGCCGAGCTCCTTGTTCACCACCGCGCCAAAAGCCGGGAAGCTGAGCGAGGCGATGGGACGGTTGCCCGTGCCCATGTAAAGGGAGCCGAGTTCGTGGGCAGCAAGGGTGTGGGAGACGCCGCGCAGGATGGCGAACTTGTCCGCGCACTTCGCCAGCATTGGCAGGTGTTCGCAGATCTGCACGCCGTCGACATTGGTGGCGATCGGCTTGAACTCGCCCCGGTGGGTCTCGGGCGCGTCCGGCTTCAGGTCGAAGGTGTCCATGTGGCTGGGCCCGCCGCCCAGGCGCACGAAGATCGCGGCCTTGGCCTTGCCAGGAAGTTTCGTGCCGCTTCCCTGCTGGAGGGGCGAGCCCGCCACGCTGGGGGAGGCGGCCTGTGCGGTCTGGCTGAGGAAATGCTGGAGGGTCATCCCCATGCCGAACCCGCTGATGGCACCGATGCGGAGGAAGTCGCGGCGTGGCACGCCATCACAGTAAAAGGGTGAGTTTTTCATGGTCTGGTTCGAGGGGGGGCTGGGAGTTCTGGGGGTGGTGACTTGGAGGGGCGACGAGGGATTTCAGGCGGCTGCTCAGTGGTTCACGAGGAACTCTCGGGTGTTGAGCATGGTCCAGAGGAGCTCGCGCGCGCCGGCGACCGGGGACTCGTGGCTCAGGACGTCCGTGTTTGCGTTGCTCAGCTCTTTTGTGGACGGGGGGCGGCTGAGGGTGCGCAGGAAGATCTCGCGCACCACGGTGTCCACGGCGGCCTTGGCAGCTTCCCTGATTTCCTCGGGTTGCCTGCGGTCGCCGGGCTTGATGCCGAAGGCCTCCTCGATCCATGCGGTGCCGCGCTTGTCGGCGATGCGGCCAAGGAGCGAGGGGTCGTTGCGGGTGTAGATGGTCTGGAGAAGGGTGGGATCCATCACGCGCTCGCAGTCGCAGTTGGTCTGGCGCGCAGGTTTTCCGAAGATGTTGAGGGCGTAAATGTTCGGAGTATTGGCCGCCTTCTTGGTCACGTAGTTGGTGGTGCCCCCGGCGCCGATGGCGCGGCCGGCGACGTCGGTCGGATATTCCTGGAGGCGCTCGCGGGTGTCAGTGGCCATCATGATCGCGTCGTAAACCACCTCGGCGGGAAGTCGGCGCACGAGGGCGCGGGCGAAATTCTTCTCATCGACCTTGTTGGTCGGATTCGTCTGCCAGCTGCGCTGGTAGGCGTTGCTGCGAAGGATCTCGCGGTGCAGCCACTTCATGTCGAAGCCGTTTTTGGCAAACGTGGCCGCGAGGTAGTCGAAGAGCGGGGTATTGCTCGGTGCGTTGGCGAGATTCAGGTCGTCCGCCGGCTCCACAAGGCCGCGCCCGAAGTAACTCGACCACACCCGGTTCACCCAGGCCTTTGCAAAGTACGGGTTTTCCTGGGCGCGCAGCCATTCCATGAGCGGTTTGCGGACGTCCTCGAACGTCTCGAGCATCACCGCCTCGCCGCCGAGGAGCTTCGGCGTGATCACGCGGCTGCTGCCCTGCACCGAAGCCTGCACGGGCGCGGGTTTCGCGGGCTTTGCCGACTTGGGGGCCTGCGCCGAAAGGTCCGCCCAGGCGAGGGGCTCACCCGTGGTGATGCGATCACGCACGATCACCTCCTCGGCCCGCTGGTAGGCGACCCGCAGGTCGGCGGTACGGCGGGTCTTTTCGGCGTCGGTGAGCGCGGGCGGTTCCAGCGGCGCATCCTTCAGGGCGTTGAGTTCGGCGGCGAGGGCTGCCAACGCCTCCTCGTTGCCACCGGCGGCAGCATCGAGCTTCTGCTGCAGTTCCTTGAGCTTCTCGTCGCGGATTTCCTGGGAACGCTTGAGATCTTTATCGCGGTACTGGGTGTCCACCTTGGCTGTGGCCTCGCTCCGGATCTTCTCGCGGATGCCCGCGTAGCTAACCTCGCCCGACAGCGCGGGCGCCTGCGGCTGGGCGTCAGGGGCGGTCATGGAAGCCATCGCCTTCATCGGCTTGTCGCCCTTACCGTCGCCCTGCTTGAAGGAGATGCTGGTGAAGAAGGCTTGAAACTGCGCGAAGTCCTGCTTGGTCCACTGGTCGAAGGGATGCTTGTGGCACTGGGCGCATTCGATGCGCACCCCGAGGAAGGTGTGGGCGAATGCGAGCGCCTTGTCTTCGGCCTTCTGCACGTTCTGCCGGGCCCAGAACCAGGGCATCGTCTCGCGCTTGCCGAAGTCCACGCCGTCCTTCTGGAAGTAGGAGCTCATTTCCTCGACGTACTCGGCGTAGGGCTGGTCCGGCCGGCTGCGCATGGCCCCCAGCACGATGCCGGCGGCGAGTTCGTCGTAGGGTTTGTTCTGCTGGACGCGCGCGTACACCCAGTCAAACCACTGCCGGGAAAGTTGCGGCCCGAAGTTCACCTGGCCGACGTTGGCGGCGAGACCGTTTCCACGCAGGACCAGCGGATTGTTCCCGGTGAAATCGCAAAGCTTTGTTGTCCACCATGCCGCATAGCCTGGACGCCCGAGGAGTTCGTCGATTTTGCGGTCCCGCTTGTCCGGGGTCTGGTCGGCGAGGAATGTCTCCACTTCCTGCGGGGTGGGGAGGGTGCCCGTCACATCGAGGCTCGCGCGACGCAGGAACTCGGTGTCGGAGCACAACGGCGACGGGATGATACCGACCTTGCGCAGCTTGGCGTTCACGAGTTCGTCGACCTTATTCTTTGCGGCGACCACCTTTGGATAGGCCGTCGGATCGGAGACTGGCAGCATCACGGGCACGGGCACCACGCCGTTGTCATAGAAGGCCACGACATGCGAATCGCCCTTTCCCGAACTGGTCACACGCCCCTCCTCCGACACCGCGGCGACCGCCTCGTCATTGGAACGGAACCGGGTGATCTCTGTGACATCCTCGACGGTGCCGTCCTTCCAATGGGCCAGCACGCGCAACTGCGCGACGTCGCCCGGCTTGCGGAAGACGATTTCCTTCGGGAACACCTCGAGGCGGTCGAACTCGCCGGTCTCGGCCACGTCAATCTTGGCTCCGCCGCTGATCCAGCGGAGGAGCACGTTGTACTCCCATGAATCCTTTGCGAAGCGTTCCTTGCCCTTGTGGCTCATGAGCGCGGCGCCCTTGCGCAGGAGGAGGCTCTTGGCGGGATCCTGCAGGTTCACGCGGACCTCGCCCTCGTCGCCGTTGTCGGCGGTGCTCATCTGCTCGTGGTCCTTGTCGAAGTCGTACCCAAAGAGCGAGAGCTGGAAGCCGCCGCGGCCCTGAAAGGAGCCATGACATTCGCGGCCCGAACATCCGAGCCGGCTCATCATGGGGACGACGTGCCTGCGAAAGCTTGGCTCCGCCCCGCTCTGCGCGGTCTTGAAGCGACTGGAGGGGGTCTGTCCTTTTGGGGGCGCCTGCGGGGAGGGGGTGAGTGGTGAGGAAGCGGTGATGGCCGCGACCGTGGGGGCTGCCTCAAGAAGAGGGGCGGCCAGCGCGGTAACGGCGACGAGGAGGGGGAATACTCGCGCCATAATAGGGAAAACCCCTAGGATCAACAGTTCTTAGGAGTGGACTCCAGCCTAATCGCAGCGGCAACCAGCGCCGGCAAGCCCGCCCAAAATGCATGGAAGCCTGCTGTTCTTCCTCGAGCCTCGCCACCCAGGGTAAAAAACTGGGGAGTGCTGTTTGCCGTGTCCCTCACAGGCATCTTTATCTCCATTTGCTTTTGAGCAGTTGCGAACACGCCCTAAGATGCGCGCTAGAGGGAGCTTGTCTTCATAACTAAGTTTAGCTGGCTTCCCCCCCTGACCATGCGTGTTTTCAAATCCCCCCTCCTGCTGTGGATGGCGTCCTGCCTCCTTCCCGTCCTTTCTTTTGCCAGTCCCGCTCCGCCCACGGGATTTCGCGCCCTCTTTAATGGAGAGAATCTGACCGGTTGGTACGGACTCAACCCGCACGCGGTCGGAAAGCTGGAGGGCGACAAACGAGCAGAGAACCTTGCCAAGCAGCGCAGTGAGTTCGCCCAGCACTGGCGGATCGAAGACGGCGAGCTGGTCAACGGAGGCGCAGGGCCCTACGCCGCCACGGAAGAGGAGTTTGGAAATATCGAACTCCTGCTCGAGTACAAAACCGTGGCCGGTGCAGACAGCGGAATTTATCTCCGGGGGACGCCCCAGATCCAGATCTGGGACTGGAACCAGCCGGACGACCCCAAAAAGCCGGACCGCCGGCCCAGGCTCGGTTCGGGAGGCCTCTTCAACAACACCCCGAACACGCCCGGACGGGACCCGCTCGTGCACGCGGACAGGCCGTTTGGAGAGTGGAACAAATTCCGTATCAGGCAGGTCGGGGCGCAGACCTGGGTGTGGCTCAACGACAAGCTCGTGGTGGACGGGGCGGGTTGGGAAAACTTTTGGGACCGTTCCCAACCCCTTCCGGCCAAGGGCCCCATAATGCTGCAGACCCACGGCGGGGAGATCCGCTGGCGCAATGTTTTTGTGCGCGAAATCCCCCCCGGGGAAACGCCAAAGTAGTCCGCCGTCCGTTCCCCCCCGCTCAGAAGGACTGCGCCAAACAACCTCCGGCCCGCAGCCCGCAGCTTCTTTTTCCAGCCCTCCTGCCCCCTCTCCCCCAATGAAAGTCACCCTGTTTGCCGTTCTCACACTTCTCGTCTGTCCGCCTTTGGTAAACGCGCAGGAGCCGCTCAAGCCGTTGAGGGCCGGGATCATCGGGCTGGATACGTCCCATGTGCCCGCCTTCACCCGGCTGTTCAACAACCCCAAGGCGGACGGCGACCTGGCGGGCATCACCGTTGTCGCTGGATATCCGGGGGGCACGGACATGCCGGCAAGCAAAGACCGGGTGGCAAAGTTCACCGAACAGGTCAGGGCGATGGGCGTCGAGATCGTCGACTCGATTCCAAAGCTGCTTGAAAAAGTCGACGTGGTTTTACTCGAAAGCGTGGACGGTCGGATTCACCTCGCCGAAGCGCGCGAAGCGTTCAAGGGAGGCAAGCCGGTCTTTATCGACAAACCCGTTGCGGGGACGCTCCCCGAGGCCATTGCCATCTTCGAGATGGCCCGCAAAAACAAGGTGCCCTGTTTTTCCAGTTCCTCCTCCCGGTTTGGCGCGGACCTGCGTGCGCTTTTGGGAAACGAGGAGGTCGGGGATGTCATCGGTGCAACCACCTGGGGGCCTTGTTCGTATCAAAGCGGCACGCCCGATCTTTTCTTCTATGCCATCCACGGCGTCGAATCGCTCTTCACCCTGATGGGCCCGGGCTGCAAGTCGGTCTCCCGCACCAAGACCCCCACCCAGGACCAGGTCACCGGCGTGTGGCAGGACGGGCGGGTGGGCACCTACCGCGGGATTCTCAAGGGCAAGGCGGAGTTCGGCGCCACCGTTTACGGCACCAAGAGCGTCCAGCACGGCGGACGCGCGATCAGTTACGAGGCGCTTTGCCGCCAGGTGGGGCACTTTTTCAGGACGGGTGTCGCGCCCGTCAGTGCCGAGGAAACCATCGAGATATTTGCGTTCATGGAGGCGGCCGATGAAAGCCAGCGGCAGGGGGGCAAACCCGTGGAGGTTGCGCGCGTGCTTGAAAAGGCGAAGGCCGAGGCCGAGGCGCTGCTTTCGGAAAGCACCAAGGCAAACTGAGCGCGCCTGAAAGATCTCCCCCACCGCCCAACTCCGAAAACCATCCCGATGAACAACCTGACCCGGCGTCGTTTTTTTGAAGACTCCCTCATGGCGGCCTCCGCGCTCGCGCTGCCTTCCCGGCTTTATGCCGCCGAACGGGAAGCCACGGTGTCGCCAAACTCCAAGATCACCGCAGCCATCATCGGTTGCGGGATCCGGGGCAAGGCGCACGCCCGGGAGCTTGCGCGCCTGCCGGAGTGCGACATCGCGTACGTGTGCGACCCGGACTTGGACCGGGCCGACGAAGTGGGGGCTCTTTTGGGCGAGTTGCAGCGGCCGATGCCGGCGAAGGTGCAGGACATGCGCCGGATTTTTGAGGACAAGTCCGTGGACGTCGTCTTTGTGGCGACGCCCAACCACTGGCACGCGCTCGCGGCGATCTGGGCGATGCAGGCCGGCAAGGATGTGTACGTGGAAAAGCCTGTGAGCCACAACGTGGCGGAGGGGCGCCGCACGGTGCAGGTGGCCAGGCAGTTGAACCGGATCTGCCAGGCGGGCACCCAAAATCGCTCGAGGGGCGGGCTGGCGGAGGCCGTCAGGTACATGCACGAGGGAAGGCTGGGCGAGGTGAAGCTCGCCAGGAGCGTCTTTTACAGCGGACGCTCCTCCATTGGCGGGCCCGTGGACTGCCCGACGCCTCCGCGGTGCGACGCCTCGCTTTGGGCCGGGCCTGCGCCCCTTCGCAAGCTCACCCGCGCCAAATTCCACTACGACTGGCACTGGATGTGGGAGACGGGCAGCGGCGAGATTGGAAACAGCAACGTGCACGCCATCGACATCTGCCGCTGGGGACTGGGCGTCCATGGGCTGGGAAAGAGCGTGCTCAGCTACGGGGGCCGTTTCAAATTCGGTGACGTCGGGGAGACGCCCAACTCCCAGGTCGCCGTTTACGACTTTGGCGGCAAGACGCTCGTGTCGGAAACGCGCAACCTCAAGACGGCCCCGTTTCACCCGGCGATCAAGTCCATGTGGTTTTTCTACGGTTCCGAGGGGATCATTGCCGACAGCCATCTGTTCACCCCGGACGGAAAGCTGCTCCGGCCCTTTGAGGCGAAGTCCGAAAATCATTTCGCCAACTTCCTGAGGGCGGTGCGTTCCCGGAAACACACTGATCTGGCCGCCGACATTTTGGAGGGCCACGAGTCGGCCGCCCTCTGCCACATCGCCAACATTTCGTACCGCACCGGCCAGGTGGCAACCGCGCAGGAGGTGCACAAACAGCTCTCGGGTTTTTCTGTAAACGACGACCTCGCGGGAGGATTCGACAAGACGCTCCAGTACCTCGTCGAGGCCGGAGTGGACCTGGGGCGCGAGCAGATCACCCTCGGCGCCCGCCTCCAGATGGATGGTGACAAGGAGGCGTTTGTTTCAAATGCGGCTGCCAACAGCCTTCTCACCAGGGTGTACCGCGCCCCGTTCGTGGTGCCCGGGGAGGCGGTGGGATGAGTGGCCCGGTGTTGCGGACTTTTTGGGGGATCGCTATGGTTTTGTTTTCGGCGTGTTCGCCGGTTTGTGCGGCGCCCGCCCGGTTTTCTGACACCTTCGCAGTTCTGCCCGCTTTGAGCGGGGGCGTGCCTCCCGGACTGCTGCTTGAGGAGCAGTTGAAGCAGGCGGCGTATCGTGCTCTGGAAAAACGGGAGGCAGCCTACGAACAAATCAAAAGTCCCGCGTATGTCGCCCTCTGGCAGGAGCAGCGGCGCGCGCGTTTTGTGGAGGCGCTGGGCGGTTTTCCGGAGCGAACGCCCCTCAACGCGCGGGTGACCGGGCGGCGCCAGTGCGCGGGCTACCGCATGGAAAAGGTGCTGTTCGAAAGCCAGCCGGGCTTCCTGGTTTCGGGGCTGTTGTACTTGCCCGAGGGAGCCGGCCCCCATCCCGCGGTGTTGATGCCCTGCGGGCACACACCGATTGCCAAGGCGGGCGAGGTGTACCAGAAGGCCTCCATCAGCATGGCCCTCGCGGGGATCGCCGCGTTTTGTTACGACCCCATCGGCCAGGGGGAGCGGCGCCACTACCGCAAGGAGGACCGCACGCCGGAGTTCCCCAGCTCCACCAGCGAGCACCAGCTGCTGGGAATCTCCGGGATTCCCCTCGGTACGGGACTAGCACGCGCGATGATCTGGGACGGGATGCGGGCGCTTGACTATCTCCAGGGCAGGGGCGACATCCGGGGCGACCGCCTCGGGTGCACGGGCGTGTCCGGGGGCGGCACGATGACCAGCTTCCTCATGGCGCTGGACGGGCGGCTTTCCGCGGCGGCGCCCGCTTGCTACCTGACCGGGTTCAGGCGGCTTCTGGAAACGATCGGCCCACAGGATTTTGAGCAGAACATCTTCGGCCAGCTGGAGGTGGGTCTGGATCACGCCGACTACGTGCTGGCGCAGGCTCCCAAGCCGGTGCTCATCATGGCTGCGACGCGGGACTTCTTCGACATCCAGGGCACCTGGAACGTTTTCAGGCAGGCCAAGCGCGTCTACGGGAGGCTGGGTTTTGCAGAGCGGGTCGAGCTCATCGAGGCGGACACCAAGCACGATCTGGCCCGTGAAATGCGGGAGGCCTCCGCCCGCTGGTTCCGCCGCTGGCTTGCCGGGCGAGACGATGCCTGGAGCGAGCCGGCCTTCGAGATTCTTCCCGAAGCCGAGGTGCTTTGCACAGCGGAGGGCGACGTCCTCAGGCAGGCCGGGGCGCGCTCCTTTTTCGACCTCAACGTCGAAAGCGCGGATCGGCTTGCCGCGGTGCGCGGCGCGTTCTGGCGGAACGCTTCCGCTTCGGAGAGGCGGTCCAAGGTGCGGGAAGTGGCCCGGATTCGGCCGCTGGCGGAGGTTCCCCGTCTGAGCCGGGAGCCGGCTCCGGAGGGCGCCGTTGTGGAGCGGGGGCCGGTGCGCATCGAGAAGCTGCTCCTGCGCAATGACGAAGGCACGGTGCTTCCCTGCCTGCTCTTTCGGTCTGCGCAGTCAGGCGGCGGGGTGCGTCTGTTTCTGCACGCAGAGGGCAAGCAGGCTGAGGCGCAGCAGGGTGGGCGACTGGAGGCCTTGGCGCTTGCCGGAGAAACGGTGTTCGCCGTCGATGTGCGCGGCCTGGGAGAACTGCAGCCGGCCGGGACGCGCGGCGGTACGGATCCGTTTGCCGCCCCGCAGTGGAAGGCGGCGACGCTCGCCTATTTGCTGGGCCGCTCCCTCGTCGGGATGCGGGCCGAGGATGTCCTTGCCTGCGCGCGGTTCGCCTCGGAGCAGTGGAACAACGGAGGCCCGGTCCGGCTCACGGCCGGCGGGGAGGCGGGGGTGCCTGCGCTACACGCGGCGGCGCTGGAGCCGCAGCTGTTTTCCCGGGTCCGTCTTGAGCGCACGCTCCGGTCGTGGGACTTGGTGGTGCGTTCCACCCACTCAAAAAACCAGCAGGCCGGCGCCGTCCATGCGGCGCTCAGGTTTTACGATCTGCCGGATCTGGCAGCGGCCCTGCCGGGGGAGACGCTCAGTCTGCTCGAACCGGTGGACGCGATGGGTTCGCTCCTGCCTGCGGAGTGAGCCCAAGTTTTGAAGGCAACTGGATCCAGGGGCGCTGAATGAAGCGTTGACGCCAGAATCCTGTACGGCATGTTGTCCATATGAACGCGATCACGTACACATCTGCTCGTGAGAATCTGGCGTCGACCATGGACCGGGTCTGCAACGACCACTCTCCTGTCATCATTACCAGAAATAGAGATCAATCCGTCGTCATGCTCTCCTTGGAAGACTTTGAGGCACTCGAAGAAACGGCATACCTGCTACGCTCTCCGGCTAATGCGAAGCGTCTTTTGGACTCCATCCATTCCTTGGAAAACGGGAAAGGCATCACGCAATCCATTGATCTTAATTCTTGAATCTAACTCTTTCTCCCCAAGCCTGGGAGGACTATACCTTCTGGCAATCCACGGATTCAAAGACCATTAGAAGAATCCACGGACTCCTAAAAGAGATCATCCGGAATCCTCATTCCGGCGTGGGTAAGCCTGAACCGCTGAAACACGCGTTTCGCGGATACTGGTCTCGCCGGATCGATTCTGAACACAGGATCATATACAAAGCAGTGGAAGGCGGCATTCTCATCGCTCAGCTCAGGTATCACTACGACGCGCCTTAATCTGGCTAGATTTGGTGGAAGGCCATTCGGGACCGGCGGCCCGGGGCGTCAAACGAGACAGAGTTTAATCGTACCTAGAACCTCAAAAGCAAATGACACTGGGAAGGGTCGCGAGCGGTGTTTTTTTGAGGGATGCGAACCGTTGGGGCTAAAGGGTTCCCGTCGTGAATCCTCCGTAAAATCAAGAGAGACGGAATAAGGCGACTGGGGCGCGGCTCAGTTCTGCTGTTTTGCCACGCTGTTTCCCGCCTGCTTGCGGGTGCCGACGCACCAGAGGTGTTTGTCGGTGCGCAGAAAGATCTGTCCGTCGCTGAGGGCTGGGGAGGCGTAGCTGTTTTCCCCGAGCGTGTTGGTGGCAAGCACGGCGAACTTGTCCGCCGGCCGGACGACCCTGCATTCGCCCGCGTCGTTGAGGAAGTAGACCAGGCCGCCGGCGCTCACGAGGGAGGCGTGCTGGCGTCCGAAGCGTTCGTTCCAGACGACTTCGCCGGTTGTCGCGTTGAAGGCGTGGGCAAAGCCGCGGTCATCGGTGAGGAGCAGCCAGTTTTCTTCCAGAATCGGGGAGGGGACGTAGGAAACGCCGATCGCGGAGGGAGGATTGTGGTGCCAGGCGACATGGGAGGCGGACACGTTGCCCTTGCCGTCGGGTTTGATGGCCATGACATGGTGCTTGGGAAAGCCGCCGGTCATGTAGAAAAGATTGTGGGAGGTGCTGTAAACCATCGAGGCGACAAACTGGTCGGTGGGGCCGTCGATGATCCAGAGCAGCGCGCCGGTTTCAGGGTCGTAGGAGGCGATACACTTGGAGCCGGAAAGAACCATCTGGGTCTGTCCATTGACCTCCCGGAGGAGCGGCGCCACGTAGCTGCGGGTGCGGTTGGGCCGCTCGATGCGCCACAGTTCCCGGCCGTCCTTGCGCGAGAGCGCGACGATGTAGCCCGGGCCGTCGTGGTCGCAATTTACGATGACCTTGTCCTTCCACAAAATCGGGGTGCTGCAGTAGCCGTGCACGCTGCTGAAGAGGCCGGGGCGCACGCTCCAGGCCGCCTCGCCCTCGAGGGTGTACGCCGCGATGACCGGTTCGCGGCCGTCCAAAAACGAACAGTACACTCTTTCGCCGTCGCAGGCCGGCGTGCTCGAAGCCCGCGAGTTTTCCGTGTGGACCCGTTCCGGGGAGGCCTTGAGCACCGCCCGGCGCCAGAGCTCAGCGCCGGTGTTGCGCGCAAAGCAGAGGAGCATGCGGGCCTCGGTTTCGGCGTCGTAGGCTGCCGTAAAAACCTTGTCTCCAAAGACAACCGGGGAGGCGTGTCCCGGGGGGCAGGGGGTTTTCCAGGTGACGTTTTCCGTCGCACTCCAGCGGAGGGGGAACTCCTTTTCGGTACTGACGCCGTCGCCTGTCGGGCCGCGCCAGACGGCCCAGTCGGCGGAGTGTGCGCTTGGGAGCGGGGCGAGTAGGCAGAGGGCGGCAAGGGCGATGGGGCGCATGGGGAAAGGGGATCTACTAAAGAAAGCCTATAAGTGGTTGATTCAGAAATGTATTCACAGATGATACAGGTGAAAAAAACATCTGCGGACATCTGCGGAATCTGCGGAGGCCTGTCTCGTTCCGTGAACACGCCCTAGCAGAAATGGGCGCCCAAGGCCTCGGTGTAGACGGCGTACAGGGAGCGGCTCGCCGTCATGAACAGTCGGTTGCGCCGCGGGCCTCCGAAGCAGACGTTGCTGCAGATTTCCGGGAGCACGATCTGGCCGATCCGCTGGCCTTCGGGTGAAAAGATGTGGACCCCGTCATAGCCCTCGCCCACCCAGCCCATGGCCGCCCAGAGGTTGCCGTCGGTGTCGCAGCGGATTCCGTCGGCGAGGCCTGCCTTGGCGTTTGTGCCTTCGCCCATGACCATGGAGGCAAACTGCCTGCCATTGGTGAGTCTTGAGCCGGCCACGTCCCAGACCTTGATGTTCTTGGGGGCTTGGGGGTAGTGGGAGGCGCCGGTGTCGGCTACATAGATCTTTTTGTAGTCGGGCGAAAAACAGAGGCCGTTGGGCTTGAAGATTTCGTCAGTGACCATCTCGATTTTCCCCGTGGCAGGGTCGAGCCGGTAGACGGCCTCCTTGAGGAAGAGTTCTCCTTTGTGACCCTCAAAGTTGACGAGGCTGCCGTACCCGGGGTCTGTGAACCAGATGCTGCCATCGGGATGGACGACGCCGTCGTTGGGGGCGTTGAGGATCTTGCCGTTGAACTTGTCGGCCAGCACGGTGAGCGTGCCGTTGGGCTCGTAGCGGACCACGCGGCGATTGCCGTGTTCGAAGGAGATTTGGCGGCCCTCGCGGTCGAAGGTGTTGCCGTTGCTGAAGGAGGCGGGCTTTCTCAGGATGGTTACGCGGCCGTCGTCCTGGAGCCAGCGGTGCTGGGTGTCGTTCGGGATGTCACTCCAGACTAAATAGTTGCCCCAGCCGCTCCAGGCCGGGCCCTCGGCCCAGTACATGCCCGTGTGCAGCCGCTCGATGGGCGCCATCCCGATCTTGTACTTGGAAAAGGAAGGCTCCAGCGTCAACACATCCGGCTCGGGATAACGAACCGGGGCCGCCGCCGGACCGAAGTCCCGGGCGAGTAGGGGGGTGGCTGCAAAGGCGCCTAGGGCGGCGAAGAAGGAACGGCGGGCGGGGATTTGGTCCATGAGTCTGTGTGGGGGGTGGGGGGCTGATTAGCGTTAGGGGGTGGGGGAGGGTTTGAGGAAACCCATGGAGGCCATCCATTCGCCGCAGCGTTCAAACCATAGCCCGGCTGGAGTGTTTTTGCGCGACATGCCGTAGCCGTGGCCGCCCGTGGCGTAGATGTGGAGCTCGGCCGAGCGCTGCAGTTTTTTCAATTCGAGGTAAAGCATCGTCGCCTCCAACGGGTTGTTCTTGTCATCGTGGGCTACTGCAAAAAAGGCGGGGCAGGCATCCTTGGGCACGGAAAAGCCCTCGCGGAACTTCGTGGGATCCCCCGGTTCTAGGAAGCCGCCCCCGTAGATGAAAACCGTAAAATCGGGCCCCCTCGGATCATCCACTCCCTCTTTTTGAGTGTAGGCGCGCGTGGACCGGTCCCAGGAAAGGTGTCCGACCAGGTTGGCCCCCGCAGAAAAGCCGAGTACGCCGACCCGGCTCGGGTCTATTCCAAACTCCTTGGAACGGCTTCGCAACAGCCCGAGGGCCCTTTGGGCGTCCTGAACCGGGAGTTCGTGCGGGGGCGTGTTGTCGCGGGTCGGGACCCGGTAGTGGAGCAGGGCCGCGGTGACGCCGAGTTGGTTGAGCCATTCACACACCAGCGTGCCCTCGTTCCGCGAGGAGAGGAACCAATAGCCCCCACCGGGGGCGACGATTACGGCCGCACCGTTGGGCTGGGCGGCCGGATAAACCGTGAGGGTCGGCTCTGTAATGTGGGTCTCGCTGCCCCCGTTTCGGGGGGCGACGCCTGCGATCGATTTGAGGGTGGCCTCGGAGGGGGCGGCCATTTTGCCGGGGGCGCCTTCCGGCCACAGGGGGAGGGTTGTTTCGGCGGCAGAGGCTGTGGCAGCGAGGCCGAGGGAGAAAAGAAAAAGGGCGGTGGCAAGGGGGCGCATGGGAGGAGGGGCGGTCGCAAACGGAAAAAGAACCGGCGGGCGGGTGGTTGTTTTCAGGTCTTTTCCGGGGTAAGCTTAAGTAATAGCATTAGACCAAAGGTATGGAAATCTTAGAGCCAAAGCAGGGAAGACGTGAGGCCGGGCTCCGACGCCATTCGGTGGCGCGGCGGGGTTCTTTCCGGAGGGTCTTGGGCGTTGCGTGCGTGCTGCTGGGAATTGGAGTCGGCGGCGTGGGCGGCGGCGGTCTTTTGTGTGCTGCACCGCCACGGTTTGAGCCCGAGATGAGCTGGCTGGAGAACGATAAGGTGAGGGTGGGCGTTGATTTGAAGATGGGGGGCTCGATTACTTCGCTCGTTGGGCGCAAGGACGGACGTGAGTTGATCAACAACTTCGACCACGGCAGGCAGGTGCAGATGTCCTTTTACAGTGGGCCGGTGCCGTTTGCCCCTCGCGGGGTGCAGCCGCATCCGGCATGGCGGGCGCTGGGCTGGAATCCGGTGCAGTCGGGGGATTGGGCTGGGAATCCGGCCCGGGTGTTGGAGCACCGGAATGCGGACGGAGAGTTATATTCAAGGGTGGTCCCAATGCAGTGGCCGTTGGAAGGGGTGGAGGGGGAGTGTGAAATGGAGAGCTGGGTTCGGTTGGAGGGGCAGACGGTGCATGTGCGCTCCCGGCTTACCAACCGGAGGGAGGACCGTGCCTTTTACCCCGCCCGGCACCAGGAGCTTCCGGCGGTCTACACTAACGGAGAATTCCGGAAGCTGGTGACTTACACAGGGGACAGGCCTTTTACCGGGGGAGCCTTGAACGAATGGGTGGACCCGGGGCCGCCGTGGAAAAGCTTCACCGCTACGGAGCACTGGGCGGCTCTGGTGGATGCCAAGGGGGTGGGACTCGGGGTGTGGCAGCCTGCCACCACGTATTGGAAGCAGGGCTGGGTGGCGGGGGAGGTCTCCAAGCAGGGGCCGCGAGACAATTCGAGCGGCTATCTGGCGCCGGTGGGGCTGGAACACATGGACCACAATATTGTCTATGAGTACGAGACCCGTCTGGTTCCGGGAACCGTGGACGAGATCCGGGGGTTGGTGAAGGGGTGGGAGAGCAAGCGCGGCCTGCCTGCGTACCGTTTTGAAAAAGGGCGGATGGGTTGGAGCGTGCGCGGGGGAGTCGACAGCGGGGTGCCGCTGGCGGGGGTGTGGCGGTTGCAGGCGCAGGCGGCGACCTTGTTTTTGGACGGGCCGGCGACCTTTTGGCGGGCGGAGTCGGCCGGCACGCTGAAGGTCAACGCGCTGTGGAAGGCGCAAACGGGCAGGCTGCGCGTGGCCTGGAAGGGGATCCGCCCGGAGGATCCCGAGGGGAGCGCCGTGTTTGAGGTGCCAGTGGGGGACACCCGGAGCGAGCGGACATTTTCGCTCAAGAGCCAGCCCGGCTACAAGGGGGGGATGCAGCGCTTGCTGTTGCGGATTGAGTCGCTCAAGCCCGGCGAGACGGTCGAGGTGGAGTCGATCCGGCTCGAGCCTTAGTGAGGGTTGAGGGGGGTCCCCTTTTTGAGCGGTTTCCTGCCGCGTTGCCTCGTGCTGGAGGTAAAGTGGAACTTCAGTGTGGCCAAAATCGCACGCACTGAGGCGGTGACGCATTAAGGAGCGGGCGCCTCTTCCGGCGAAACCGGCTCGCGCGCCCGAAAAGTCAACGGTTGCGGCTGAGCACGGGCGGCGGAGTTTGCTCATGGTGGTGGCCGTTTGTGCATCCCTGATTCTAGCGGCTTGCGGCGAGCTGAAACTTGAATCAGTCTGCTGAGTTATGAGCGAGAAACGAACCGGCTGTTTGACTGCTTTCTTAGTGGTGGCGCTTCTTGTAAGCGCCATCGTCAATCTCGCTTTTTTCGCTGGTCGGGCCGGCAAAGGGATGCGCACCGCCATTTCCAGCACTCCCGGTTCTCCCTTTGGGGAGGAGGTTGTGGTGGCGGCCGGAGAGGGCGACGCGGGAAAGCGGATCGCCGTGATTTCTCTGCGCGGGGTCATTAGCACGGCGGAACCCGGTGAAATCGGGGAGTCGGGTCTGGACGACCTGCTCGCGGAGCTCAAGCAGGCTCGGAACGACAATTCCGTGGCGGCCATCGTGCTGCGGATCGACTCGCCTGGGGGCGAGGTGACGGCCTCGGACATTTTGTACGAGGAGGTTTCCAAGACTCGGGCGAAGAAGCCGGTGGTGGTGAGCATGGATTCGG
>CANJYI010000014.1 GCA_947478975.1 Chthoniobacteraceae bacterium | reverse complement strand
CGCCGCCGCCTTCGGCATCACCGCCGACTACATCTCCGCCCTTTCAGCGGCATTCGCGGAAGGACTACCCAAGGCGATCGGCTTTTCCAACGACGTGACCTCCGTAGGCCGCGCCTTCGCGCTGCTTGCCGGGGCCTCCGGTGGCTTTGCCCGGGAACTCCTCGGACTGGCTGCAGAAACAAAGGCCGCCCTGATGGATGCCAAGGCTGCCGATCTGGAAGGGCAGGCGCAGGCCTTCATTGACGATTTCAACCACGAGACCGGCAACAGACAGCATGTCGCCGAGTTTGAACGTCTCTATGCCCAGATGTTGAGCACAGCGTTCGACATGAACCGGCGTCTCACCGAATTGCAGCAGGCTAGTGAGCGCGTCTCGCAGCTTTACGGGGAGGCCAACCAGGTCCTCTCAGAGCGGGAGTCCTTCCGAACCCGAGCAGCCGCCGTCATCCAAGGCTACCGCACTCGGGACGTCGTGTACCGGGATTTGCGCAACGAACAGCTCGCACAGTACTCCGCCCTCTTTGATCTCGCCCAGACCTACACCTATTGCGCGGTAAAGGCGTACGACTACGAAACGGGGCTCCTCAACACCGCCGCAGGCCGCGACTTCACCAAGAAGATCATCGCCAACTGGAGTGTGGGCGAATTTGTCGGACAAAACCCCGTAAGTTCAAAGCTCGGCGATCCGGGCCTGGCCGGTGTGCTTGCAGCGGTCCGGGACGACTGGGCCGTGGTCAAGGGCCGACTGGGCTTCAACAACCCGGACCGCAACGGCACGCTCTTTTCGCTGCGACAGGAGCTCTTCCGGATACGGACGGATCAGGCGACAGCCGACGATAACGATCTCTGGAAACAGGTGTTGCAGCAACGGGTCATGAGCAACGTGACCAGCGATCCCGACGTGCTCCGCTATTGCAGCAAGATCGCAAAGGCGAACGGCGCGGCGGTGCCCGGCATCGTCATTCCGTTCTCGACAGTCATCGAGCGCGGCTTGAATTTCTTCGGCTGGCCACTGGCCTCCGGGGACCACAACTTCTCGCAGACGGCCTTCGCGACAAAGATTCTCTCAGCTGGCGTGGTGTTCAAGGGTTACGTCGGGATGGATTCTTTCACGGGGGCGGAACCCCAAAGTTCAAACGTCAACGCGCTCAGCGCCACCCCAGAGATTTATCTGATTCCCGCAGGAATGGACTCGATGCTCACCCCGCCCCTTGGCGGTTCGGATCAGAAGCGCTCCTGGCTGGTGAAGGACCAGGCGCTGCCGCTTCCCATCAACATCGGTGCGAGCCAGTATTCTTCCAAGCAACTGTTCACGCCGGAGGGTACGCTCAACGAGCAGCTATGGATCCCGCGCAAACACCAGGCCTTCCGACCCGTGGACAGCGTGTCTTATTTCTACGGCACCACTCCCACCGAGTACACCAACTCGCGGCTCGTGGGACGCAGCGTCTGGAACAGCCAGTGGAAGCTTGTGATCCCCGCCGAATCACTGTTGTTCGACAAGCAGGAAGGCCTGGACCGTTTCATGCGGAGCGTGTCCGACATCAAGTTGTTCCTTCGGACCTACTCCAACAGCGGCAACTGAGGAACTCCCGGGCTCGCAACCTTCAGGCATGCCGGAGGTACGAAAGCCATTAGCCGGCGGTGTCGCTGCGCTCAACCGCCGAAAACCAGCATAAAACGCGTTGCATCCCAACGGGATGCCAGGCTGCAGTGGGCGACACCTCAGCTGATTCGGGGTACTAGGGTCCCAAACATTTCCTGCTTCTACGGCGCCACCGGCAACCTGCCAGTTGGTGGTGCGTACAACTGTCTTCCGTAGCCGGCCGTAGTAGTGTCGTACACTTGCACTCCGTAATCGCCTTGGGGTGCAAAAATTGAGCGCCCTTCGCCCTGGAGGAGGCGTGCAGCAGGCACCCAAATCCGCGCCTTCCACTGGTCGACGCCGAGGTTGGTTGCGCGGAAGGAAACCCGTTGGATTTGATCGCCGGAAACGCCGAAAAGCTCCTGCTCCCTGACCGCGATATCCCTGGGCTGGAACGGCAATGGGACCACAGTGGAGTCAACCCACTGGCCCTGCGCATCCAGCACCGAACGCTCGGCACCCGCGGCGTCGGTCACAAACAACGCGCGGCCCTCTGCGGCAACTGAAGCCTCCAGACTGACCTTTCTGGTCACGAACACAGTCGCATTCGGATAGTCGACAGCGCTCACTTTGACCTCCCTTAGCGGGCTGTCGCTTGCGCTTGCGGCCGACACCGACTCAGTGAATGCCAAGATGCCCGTCCTCGAAACTTCGGTGGCGGCAAACAGCCGTCCCGGCAGTACGACGGGGGTGCGCAAGACCGGGCGGGCCGGCGTTCCAAAGTCCGCAATCCCAAGCCTGTGCACGCAGCTGACCGGTTGCTCGCGGTCCTGCGGCCATTTGCCGTTTTTCCAGACCACGGGAGCCTCCCCGTAACCATACACGAGCAGGCCGTCTCCGGTCGCCGTGGCGGTGAGCATGGTGGACTGTGTGCCCGTCAACGTGAGAGGGCTGAGCGCCACCGGCGCCGCAGGATTGCTCACGTCGAATGCCCGAACCACTGCGGGTTGCGAGCGCTCCGAGCGGGGCCTTGGGAAATAGGGCAAGGCATCCGTGTAGGCCATTTTCGCGGTGGCAACCATGCCCGGAGCAGGAGAGGAGGAGTCCATCAGCGCGCCACGCACAGCGTACATCACGTTGGCGCCCATCAGGATTTGGGGTTCCCAGCCAAAGGACCAGATCTGGGGCTGGGAGACCACACCGACAATGGTGTCCGAAATCCAGAGGAGCGTGCCGATTTTCGAGGTCACCGTGCCAGCATCCGCCTTGCTTGCCACCGACCCGAGCAAAGGCAGCGCCGGCAAAGACGAGGCGTCGTACACATCCAAGAGCAGTTCTGAAGCGGCGGCCTTGCGTGCGACAACCGCCGAACCAATCAGGCAGTAAGGAAGCGGCTCGTTGGGAGAGCCCCACTTTTTGCGGAGCACGTAAAGGCGCCCCGCCTTGAGGACAGCGTCCTGCACAGAGCCTTCGCCCAGATCGATGTCGACGAGCGGCGTGTCGAGGGCATCGGTTTTAGTGATGCGCAGCGAAGCCGTCTCGCCCGTCCAACCCGCATTCGCACCGTCCCCAATCTGAAGCAGGTACTGCTCCTGGCGCAGGATCTGGTTTACCGGCCAGGCAAGTCCGACCTGGGCCAGCACGTTCGGATGGTCCCGGTCTGAGATGTCCGCGGTGACCAGTTCCTTTTGTGAAATGGAGGCGAGCACGCCGTCGAGCAACATGGCGCGGCGTGGCGCAAACGCGTGGTCGAGACGGCCGCGGAGCGTGAGACTGCCGCCGTCTAGAAGGCTCATGTCCACGAGGCGCACAAAGGAGGACTTTTCACCGTCTTTTACACCCTGCCGCCAGCCGGCGAAGGGAATCAGCACCAGTCCGTCCTCGGAGAGCACCTTGAGCGCCTTCTCGTCGTAAACCGCCTCACTGAAACCGGTCCCCGCCTCGCTCACGTAAACGCGGCTTTTCAACTCGGGCTTGCTGACGTCGGAAACGTCAAAGAGCGAGGCCGCCACCTTGCCCTCCTCAAGCCCGATGGTGAAAAGGAACCTGCCATCGTCGCCCACCGGCTCAATGTAGGTGGAGAAGCCGGGGACTTCGACGTGGCCGGCCACCACGGGGGCCGCCGGATCAGCAAGGTCGATGACCCAAAGCGGATCCGTCTGGACTGCGGTCACCAGATAGAGCTTTTCGGCAAGAAATCGGCTCGCGTAGAGCTGTTCTCCACGAATGACTTCCAAGGGCTTTGAAAGGGCGCTGCCTCTGGTGTCAAAGTTTTCCACCAACGTGACGGCCTCGGTCCTCCACCAGACGCCGTCGGTGGCCGGGTCAAAGCGCTGCGACACCACCGTCAAGGTGCTGTTGTGCAGCGACACCTTAAACCTGTCGTAAACCTGCCCGGCGCACCGGATCGGAGACGGCGTGAGCAACTCGGCTCCCGTTTCGCTCACCCCGAAGAGGGTGACGTTGGAATGCGGCCAGTCCTCCCATTTCATCGAGGAGACAGCAAGCCAGTCCCCACCCGCAGAAATCACCCCTCCCCCGCTGGAGGCTGAGACATTGAAGGTCCGCGGCTCCTTTTGCGTTCCATCCGCGAGAAACTCAATCTCCTGCAGCGCGGTGCTTGCACCGTTGCCGGACCAATCGGAGGTCAGAACGTAAAGCCGGTTGCCCACCATCCGGCTGTCTGCGAGCCATCCCGGAAGCGGGGTCCGCGAAACAACCTCCGCCTTGGACCCTCCGGTCCGGACGGTCAGCACCTCGGTGGCCGCGCTGTATTCCTGCGTGGAGCGGGCCAGAAGCACGACCAGCGCTTCTGCGGGATCCTCCGTCGGAAGCACATACAGGTCCTGTCCCACGGCAGGCAGCCTGAGGGAAGCCTTCATCTGAGGGGCGGCCGGGTCGGACAGGTCGATGACCTGCAATCCCCGAAGCTGGTTGAAGAAGAAAACGGTCTGCCCCTGTGCCTTCCAGATATCCGCCTCCACCGCCTGTGAAGCCGGAGTGGCCGCGGTTTTGTCTGTGGTGCTCGCCACGTTGTCCATAACCTTTACCGTGACCGGGTTCGCCACCAGTCTGTCGGCAACATGCGCCACTGAAACCGCCCCCGGAAACTGCGAGGTGACGGGAACCGAGGCGATGTATCCGGAGGCGTGTCCAGCTGCGGGAGTCCGCGTGAACCTGGCCTGGCCCTGGTAAAAGGCGTCTGGAAACTTGTGCGTTTTTGCAAAGACCGCCGCCTTATCTGCACTCACGTTCGCCGTGGCGCGCCACTCGGCGCCCTGCAGGGACTTGGAAATGGCAACCGTGCTCAAGGCGGGCTTGCCCGCGGGAAGCAGCGTTTTCCAGCGGTACCACCGCTGGCTGTTCGACTGCCGCACCTCTAAAACACAAGACGCCGCGCCCGCTGGGATCCGTACGGTGACGCTGGCGCCGGCAACTTCCACCGGAATCGAGACGCTGCGCGCATCGGGCAGCAGGGCACCGAAACTCGAAACGCCACAGCTCGCCAGCGCAAGGCCTGAGATCACTAGCGCTCGAAAACCGGATAGGAGGGAGCGACAGGGTACCGCGGCAGCAGAGCAAACATCACGGGGAGCAGTCATAGGATTGGTCACGGTTTGGGGAGGGTATTCGGGAGCCCGATCGCGACCCGAAACCATAACGAAGATTGCAAGAAAACGGGGGCGAATACAACCGCTATATCCGGGCCCGAATGGCCCACAACCACCCGGCAGTCGTTACCACGTGGGCCCCATTTCGCCGATGCTTCGCCTGCAAAAGCGGACCCCTAGCGCGGCGAGAGAATCAGGCGAGGATATCGCCGATGACGTGCCCGTGGACATCGGTCAGGCGGCGGTCGATTCCGTTGTGACGGGTGGTGAGCTTTGTGTGGTCAATACCCAGCAAATGCAGGAGCGTCGCGTGTACGTCGTAGACCTGCGTCGGGTTTTTGCGGTCCAGAGGCTTGTACCCCCACTGGTCGCTTTGGCCATGGGTCACCCCGCCGCGGATCCCGCCGCCGCAAAGCCAGTTGGTGAATACAAACGGATTGTGGTCCCTTCCCTTCCCTCCCTGTGACGAAGGCATCCGGCCAAACTCGGTCGTCCAGAGGATCACAGTGTCCTCCAACAATCCGCGCTGCTTCAGGTCCGCAATAAAGGCCGCGCAGCCCCGCGCCATACCTGTCGCCAGCGGACCGTGGTCCCTGTCTATGTCCTCGTGGGAGTCCCAGTTCCGTCTCGGAAAGCCGTTGTCGTTCCCACTCCAGACCTGGATAAACCGCACCCCTCGTTCAAGGAGACGCCGCGCCGCCAGACACTTCTGCGCAAAGTAATAACTCTCCTCCTTTGCATTGATCTCCTTTGGCCAGCTCTCCGGGCCTCCCTCCAGTCCGTACAGCCGCAACACATGCGCGGGCTCGTCCTTGAGGTTGAGTGCCTCAGGCGCCGCCAGCTGCATCCGTGCCGCCAGCTCGTAGCTCCGGATGCGCGCCTCCAGTCGCTGGTCCCCCGGCCGGACCGCCGCGTGCACCCGGTTGAGCGACGCGAGCAGATCGCGTCCCTCCGCCTCCCCGTCGGGACTGATAAATGCGCCCGCTTTGTGCGGAAACAAGTCGGCGATCGGAGCCTCCGTTCCGGGATAGATCACCGTCCCGCTGTGCTGCGAGGGCAGAAATGCGCTGTCCCAGTTTTTCACCCCGTTGGAGCCAAACCCACGATGGTCGGGCAGCACCACGAACGCCGGAAGGTTGTCGTTCATGGAGCCAAGGCCGTAGCTTACCCAACAGCCTGCGCCCGGAAATCCGGGCAGCTGAAATCCGGTCGCCTGCAACAGCGTGGCCGCGGAGTGGACCCCGGACTTGCTGACCATGTTGTGGATAAACGCCATCTCGTCAACCACCCCGCCCAAGGCGGCCACCGGCTCGCCAAGCATCTTCCCCGACTGCCCGTAGGGCTTGAAGTCCCAGACCGGCCGTAGCCACGGCCCCAGTCCGTTTTGAAAAGCCTCCACCGGCTCGCCAAAATCGCTCGGTTTCCCATGGTGTTTGATGAGCTCGGGCTTGAAATCAAAGAGGTCCAGATGGCTTGCCGCGCCGGCCATGAAAAACTGGACCACCCGCTTCGCCCTTCCAAACGAGGGCCCCAGATTTGAGGCTTCCGCAGACGCCGCAGCACGCACAGTGTCCTCCGCGCCGAACATGGAGGCGAGCGCCACGCCTCCCAGGCCGCCGCCCGACTGCCAAAGAAAGTCCCTGCGACTCAAAGGCGCAGACGTCGACTGCGAATGAAACGGAGATGGGTTCATAGAAGAAAATTGGTGTTCGCCAAAACCGCTTAGTCGACGAAAGAAAACTCATTGAGGTTTAGCAGGATGCGACATGTCTGCGGAAGGCCGTTCTTCTCTGCGTACCGGCCCAGTTCCCCGGCTTCCGTCGGATTGGGTCGGCGGCTCAATGCCAGCCGAAAAGCGCGCACGATCCGGTCTGCGGGCGCGGCGGCCTCCGCCTGGACGCGCTCTGCCAGCGCACCGGCCTGCGTGAGGAGAAAGCCGTTATTGAGGAGCGCGAGCGCCTGCAAGGGGGACAAGCTTTCGTTGCGTCGGTCCACTCGCATCGACGGGTCAGCGCAATCCAGCGAGGTCATCCAGGGCTGCGTCTGGGAGCGCACAACAAAGCGGTAAACCGACCTGCGGTACGTCTTCGAATCGAGGGGGTCGTGCAAGTCGTAGCGGTAGTGAGGGGAATGAGCGGGCTGCTCGACTACAAAATCCTGCCAGCCTGCGCCGCCCATCGAGAAATCCAGTTTTCCCGAGGCGGCCAGAACCGCATCCCGGATGGCCTCGGCCTCCAGTTTCCGACGGTTTTGGCGCCACAACAAGCGGTTCCCCGAGTCGGTTCTCTCCATTTCAGGCCGCGAAGCAGACGCCTGTTTGTAGGTGTCGCTCAGCACAATGAGGCGGTGCAAGCCCTTTAGGGAGCCCCCGCCGTCGCGGAATTCGGCCGCCAGCCAGTCAAGCAGTTCCGGGTGCGTGGGCTGCGCGCCGTTGCGCCCAAAATCGCCGGGCGTCTCCACGAGCCCGGCGCCAAAATGATACTGCCAGACACGGTTGACGATCGTGCGCCACGTCAATGGATTGCCGGGATCCGCCACCCAATCTGCAAGAGCCGCCCGGCGCGTGCCCTCGGGTGACTCCGCTGACACCGGGAACCGGGCGGGCCGGAAGCCCAGCACAGAAAGCGCCCCCGGCGCCATTTCACGTCCCGGCTGGGTCACCTGCCCGCGTGCTAGCAGATGCACCGGCCGGGGCTTTCCCCCGTCTGCCCCGGTGCCACGGAATGCGCCGGTCCCGGTGTGTACGGCTCCGACATAGGCGACCTTCGGTGCCGGAAAAGCCTTTAGCTCCACCTCAATCCGCTTCTGCTCGGCCTTTGTGGCGGCAAGGTTGGACAGCGTCTCCGCCTTGGGGGCGGTGCGCATCAGTTCGGCCCGCTCTTTTTCAAGCACGAGCGTGTCAGCGCCTTCGGAGTCCTTTCCGGGGTAATGCCCATCGGTGAGATTTTTCCGCGCCCAGCGGGCCCCCGCCTCGATGGAATCTAGCGAGGTCACCGCCGCCCCCTGCGCGATGTTTTCGCCTGTGCCGTCGAAGACCAACAGTTCCGACAGTGCGAAAATAAAATCATCCTTCCGGGGGGCAAGCTTCGTCGCGCTGAAGCGGACATACCGCCCCTTTGCGCCCTTTGCAGGAACGCTCTGCAGCGCGGTTCCGGGGTTTCCCTGCTCCTCCTGACTTCGGTCTACTATTGTGATAATACCCTCCTTGAAAGCGGGTTCGCTCGAGACTTCGATCTTGTACCTGGGAGGAAATCCAAAGCCCGCACCGATTTTGTTGAAGTCGTCGTAACAGCCGGCAAAGGCGACCTTCTCAATAGCCACCTCCTTGCCGAGGTCCACCTGCACCCATTTGAGAGTCCCCTGTTCCGCACTGATGCTGCTGTGAAAGCCTGCTTCCGCACGAGCCGCCGGCTTTGCCTTCCGGGCCGACGCCAACGCTGCGTCGAGCTTCACCAGCGCCTCGCCGGCCTCCGTTTCCGCCTGTTTCTGAAGGCCCGCAGCCCCCGCCGTAGCCTTCCGAAGCGCCCCCTCCAGCACTGCATACTTCGCGGTGAGCGCCGCATCGCTGAAGTACTTTTTGTCGGTGCGGTCGATTGCGGAAAAGACCGCGTGAAGGGAATAATAGTCCTCCTGGGTAATAGGATCGAACTTGTGGTTGTGGCACTGCGCGCAGTGGACGGTCGTCGCGCAGAAGGTGCCCAGCGTGTTGGCCACCATGTCGTCCCGGTCCAGGTGTCTTGCGATTTTTCCGTCTGTCTTGGTTTCCGGAACCTCTGCGTGGCCGATGTAGTCCCAAGGTCCGGCGGCCAGAAATCCGAGCCCCTCAATCCCATCGCTCGAACCGGGGAAGAGGACGTCCCCCGCGATCTGCTCCCGTACAAACTGCGCGTAGGGCTTGTCCTCGTTGAGTGCCCGGATGACGTAATCCCGGTAGGGCCAGGCATTGGGGCGGGGCTTGTCCTTGTCGTAACCGTGCGTATCCCCGTAGTGAACCACATCCAGCCAGTGCCGCGCCCAGCGCTCCCCGTACCGAGGACTTGCCAGCAGACGGTCCACCACGCGCTCGTAGGCATCCGGAGTGTTGTCCGAAAGGAAGGCGTCCAGCTCCTCTGGCGATGGAGGCAGCCCGGCGAGGTCAAATGTGATGCGCCGCAGAAGTGTCTCCTTGGCTGCGGGCTGCGAAAGCGTCCAGCCTTCCCGCGCGAGACGTGCCTGCACAAAAGCGTCAACCGGTTTGGGATCGCGCGAGGGAGGCTCGGGTTTGCGAAGCGGTTTAAGCGACCACCAGTCCGTGGGCGCGGCCACTTGGACTGAATCCCCCTCCGGCCAGACCGCTCCGGCGGCGACCCAAGCCTCCAGGACCCGGCGCTCCTGTGCGGTGAGCAACGCCCCCTTTGGGGGCATCCGCATGTCGGCATCCTCGCCCGCGACAAAACGCAGGAGGGGACTTTTTCCCGGCTGCCCCGGAACGATGTTGGGCGCGTGGGCCTCCCCGCCCGTGAGGGCAATTTCACGCACATCGAGCCGGTAGCCGCTCTTCTGCTTCTCAGGCCCGTGGCACTTGAGGCAGTGTTTTTCAAAGAGTGGCCGCACCTCCCGGGCAAAGTCCACCGGGCTTGCCCGGACCGAAAGGACCGGCAAAAGGAAGAGGAGGAAAAAGACCAGGGGAACCATGCTTGAAACCCTAGCTGAAAAGAACCCCGACTGCACGCCACGCAAACGCGTGGCATCCCCTTGGCTTCCGGGGGCGTCTCGTTGGACGCTCCGCTAAATTCCAGCCCCCTCCCCGCCATTCAACTCGGTGATCTCAGACTGTAATTTGGCAGCCTCCTCCTCCAGCGCTTCAATTTCGGTTTCCACCTTCCGCGCCTGTTCCTTCGCCGCCTCCTCGATAAACCCCGGCCGCCTTTCGTTTAATTGGTGCAGTTCGTAGGCTGGATCTTCGCGCAGGGTTTCCAGCGCCGTAAGCGTCGCCAGAATCATGCTTTCCAGCGAATGCAGAAGTTTCTCCAGCCCTCCCATTTCCTGTTCGGTCGCGAAGTTGAGGCTGCTGAGCCCCATTTTCGCCATGAACTCCTCCGGATCCCGGACGATTTCACGCAGCCTCGCGATGTCGCCTTTGTCCCGGGCGTCGTTGATCTCCCGCGTTAGCTCCGCATAGGCCTCCTGCTTGTCGGGCTCGGAAGCGAAGCGGTCCGGGTGGAAAAGGCCCACCAACTTTCTCCACAGCCGCTTGAGCTCTTCCTCCTCCTCCTCGCTCAAAACCTTGCGGTCCGCCATCGCAGAAGCCGTCTGCTCGTATTCAGTATCAGTCTGATGCGCAGCAGTTTCACTCTCCCTGACCACCTCCTCCGCTTCCTCTTCGCCGCCGGCAAGGAGGGCCTCCAGAAACTTGCGCCGATATCGCACCACCAGGCCAAGCTTGTCCCGTCTCTGGAAATAGGGACGCAAAATTCCAAACAGGACGCTTTGGGCGGTTTCCACCGCCCGCTTGTCGATGGTATAAGCCGCCTCCAGTTCCGCCAGGCGCGCCCGTGCCTGCGCCACCCGAGCCTTCAGTCGCTCCTCTCCCAGGTCGGAAACAAGCACGACATCGCTGGAAGCATCCACGGGAGCGCCATGGTCTCCCTTTGGCGCCCGAGAATCCTGGGGACCGAATTTCCAGGACGCCGCGGCCCCCGCTGAAACCGTTCCAAGACGCTCCAAATACCATGCCCCCATCGAGGCGCTCTGCTCATTCGAAGATGCAGCCAGCCACTCCAGCCACTTTGCAAGCTCCTCATCCTGAACGGCATCCTGAAACAGTCGACCTTTGAACTTCCCGAACGTAATCCTCGAGGGAAACCAGGGCGCCAGGGTGAAATCTACAATTTCCTGCCAGGTTTGCAGTCCCCGCGTCTCCGTGATCGGACGCAGCACAGCCTCCAGGAGGTCTCCAAGCGTCTCCAACTGACTCAGGGCTGACTTGGGAGTTCTTTCGGGAAGTTGATAAAACTGCCTGAGCATCTCAATCTTGCAGTTCGCAGCCGGCAGCGGATCCAGAAGCCTTTGAGCAAGGCTTGCAGCGCAAAAGCCCCGCTCACCCGGCGGCACCATCCCCAGTTGGAGCCAATCACCCAGCAGCACCTCCCAGTTCTTCTCCAGTTCATAGGCTACCCATGGGGCCTGACCGGAGTACAAAAGCAGCTCCCGATGGACGGATGCGGAAGCCAACCCGTCCCTCTCCAGGGTTTCCAGAGAATAAGCAAAAAGCGCGGAAGCCCCGGAAGCGGCGCCTTCGGGGGGCTTTATGAGTTGATGAAAAGCAACGCCATCCCGGTCCCAACCCCGCATGCGCTGCGCGGCAATCTCCACCGCATAAGACGCGGAAGCAGGCCCTGCGGAATCAATGCAAAACAGGATCCAGGGGGTCTCGTTCACTTTATTCGGTGCCCCAGCGTTTGCCGTTCTCTTCGATGACTTTCACATGCGGATCGACTTTGATCTCGCAGGAGGCCGCCAGTTTAGCCGCGTTGATTTGCGAAAGCTGGTTCCACCGGGCGTCGAGCGAGTGCAGGTTGGAAAGTTTTGAAACGTCCAGTTCCGTCAGCTGGTTGTTTCCGCAGTGAAGCTCCTGGAGATCGGCCACGTTGGTCAGATTCAGTTCCGTCAGCTGGCTTTCCCAGCACTTGAGTTCCTGCAGCCCCGGCACGTTGCTCAGTTCCAGCTCCGTCAGCTGGTTGTTTCCGCAGCGGAGCACCTGCAGATGAGGCACGTTGCCCAGGTCCAGCTCCCTCAGCTGGTTGTTCGAACAGTAGAGCTTCTGCAGGTCGGGCACGCTTGCTAAGTCCAGTGCAGCCAGCTGGTTGTCAGAACAATAGACCTTCTGCAATTCGGGCACGTTTCCTAAGTCCAGCGCAGCCAGCTGGTTGTTTGAACAGTCAAGCCCCCGCAGCGCCGGGGCCTTGCCCAGGTCCAATTTCGTGAGCTGGTTGTTTGAGCAATCGAGCCCCTGAAGGGCTGGCACGCAGCTCAGGTCCAGCTCTCGGAGCTGGTTGTTCCTGCAGTTAAGCCCCTGCAGCACGGGTACCTTGGAAAGGTCCAGCTCCTGGAGCTGGTTGCTCCCGCACCGAAGCACCTGCAAAGCAGGCACGTTGGAAAGGTCCAGCTCCTGGAGCTGGTTGTTTCCGCACCAAAGGCTCTGGAGCTCCGGCGTACGACTCAGGTCCAGCTCTTTCAGCTGGTTTTCACAACCGAAGAACACCTGCAAGGCGGGCACGTTGGAAAGATCCAGTTCCCTCAGCTGATTGCTGCCGCACCAGAGGCTTTGGAGCTCAGGGGTCCCGCTCAGATCCAGTTCGGTCAGCCGGTTGCTCCAGCAGCGGAGCACCTGCAGGGCGGGCACGCCAGTCAGGTCGAGCTTCGTCAACCGGTTGTTCCCGCAGCGGAGCACCTGCAATGCACGCACATTGATCAAATCCAGCTCAGCCAACTCGATTCCCTTGCACTCCAAAAACGACAAGTCCTTAAGCTTCAGCTTTAAGACCCTGCTGCCCGCTTCGGAACCCGCAGAATCGTCGGGATAAAAAATAGCCAATGCCCTGATTTTCAACCCCTCAACCAGGGTCTCAAAGGACTCAAGGGGAAGCTTCTTCAAATCCCATGCCAGACTGACGATGGACCCGTCATCCACCTGAAAGCGGATCTCATTCACCTCCACTGAATCGTAAACAGTGTCCTGTAAATGTTTCACGAGCACCTCGGCCGTCACTCCAACCGCCTCCGCCCAGGCCTGGATCTGGCAGTGATCCGGTTCGTTGAAGTGGATCCCAGCGACGGAGAAAAGGTTCCTCGCGCACTCCATCGCCTTTTGCGACGCCAGCATCAGAACCGCTCCGCTCATCCTCGAGAGCAGCGCCTTTGCAGGGTCTCCAGCGGCCAGCAACGTGGAATCGGACCGCAGAACCAGACTGTTTTCGTCGTCGGCCATTAGACAATCGGGCTAGCTGCCGTACTGCTTGTCCACCCAATCCCGGTATGCGCCGGAAGTCACCCCCTGGACCCACTCGGAATTGGCCAGATACCATTCCACCGTCTTACGAATGCCGGTTTCGAAGGTCTCCCTCGGAAGCCAGCCCAGTTCCTTTTCCATCCGGGAAGCGTCAATGGCGTAGCGTCGGTCGTGGCCGGGCCGGTCTTTGACAAACTGCACCTGCTCCCAATAGGAGCCGCCGGCCGCCCGGGGACTCACCGCATCCAAAATGGCGCACAGCGTCTGGACCACCTCCAGATTGGTCTTCTCGTTGCGCCCGCCAATGTTGTAGGTGCGGCCGAGTTGCCCCGCCTCCAGCACCCGCCGAATGGCGGAACAATGGTCTGTGACGTAAAGCCAGTCGCGCACGTTACGGCCGTCTCCGTACACCGGCAGGGCCTTGCCGCCTAAGGCGTTGAGGATCATCAGCGGGACGAGCTTTTCAGGGAAATGATAGGGCCCGTAGTTGTTGGAGCAGTTGGTCGTGAGCACCGGCAGCCCGTAGGTGTGGTGGTAGGCGCGCACCAGATGGTCGCTCGCCGCCTTGGAGGCCGAATACGGGCTGTTGGGCTGGTAAAGGTGCTCCTCGGTAAAGGCCGGGTCGTCGGCACCCAGCGAGCCGTAGACTTCGTCTGTGGAAACGTGCAGAAACCGGAACCCCTCCTTTGGTCCCGCCGCCAAACCGCCCCAAAAAGCGCGTACAGCCTCGAGCAACTGCAGGGTCCCCACCACATTGGTCTGGATAAACTCGGCGGGACCGTGAATCGAGCGGTCCACATGGCTCTCGGCCGCGAAGTTTACCACCGCCCGGATGTCGTGCTCCCGAAGCAAACCCGCCACACGCGCCTGATCGGCGATGTCCCCGTGCGCAAACGTAAAGCGCCCGTCGCCTCGGACTGCGGCGAGATTTTCCAAGTTTCCCGCGTAGGTCAGTTTGTCGAGCACGACCACCGGTTCCTGGCTGCAAGCAAGCCACTCCAGAACAAAGTTCGATCCAATAAAGCCGGCACCGCCAGTGACAAGGATAGCCATATGATGAATTCGAAATGGAGGCTCCCAACGCGCCCCGCCTACAGGGCGTCGCGCAAAATACCGAAAATCTTGGTGTTGTCCAGAAAGCCGGTCAGCCGCTCCGACCCGGGGCCCCGGCCGATGCCGAGCATGTCCTCGGCCGTGTTTAAACCAGACGGCTGCGCGACGGCTGCCGGCTCGTTTCTGGGGCCGGCGTTTCCGCCCTGGGGGCCGTTCGGGCCGGTGGCCCAGCTCAGATAAGGGTATCCAGCCGGGTCCAGTCCCAGAAACTCCGCTCGCTTCTGCCGCCGCAAAGGATAACCGCTCATCGTCAACCCGCCCGTTCCGTGCCGCCCCACGGCCAGCACAAGCGCCTTGTCCCCGGCTTCCTTCAAAGCCGCGGCCACCGCCTCGTCCAGCGCCAGCACCTCCCGCAACGCCCGCTCCCCTTGGTTCGCCTCGCAGGCCGCCGTGAACAACGCAGCATCCACCACCAACACGTAGCCGCGCCGGTGCGAACGCAACAGTTCAATCGCCCGCCGCGTCATGTCCGCAAGCGAAGGCTGCTGGCTGCCGGACTCTATCTGGTTTGCAAACGCCAACGCTCCGCTGCTGAAAAGCCCCACCACGCGGCCCGCCTCTCCCCCCACCGCCGACTCGAGTTCGGCCTTGCTCCCGACCACCTCCACTCCCCTCGCCTTCCAGTCGGCGATGAGATTGCGGTCGTCCTTGCGCCGCCCTCCCTCGCTCTCAGGCTGAAAATCCCCGCGCCCCCCACCCAGCACCACCTTGATCCACTCCCGTTCATGCAACTGCGTTGCGATCCCCTCGGCCTCCTGCGGCCGCGGCGTGTGTGCGTAAAACGCTGCCGCCGATGGCGCGCACACCTGCGCATTGGTCACCAGCCCCACCGCCCGGCCTTCCCGGTGCGCCCGTTCCAAAATCGTCTCCATCGCCTGCCCAGTCCCCGTCGAAGAGACCGCCCGATGCCTGCTGCGCCGCCCCGTCGCCAGGGCAGTCGCCGCTGAAGCGGTGTCGGGCACCGCGAAGTCCTCGCTCTGGTTGCGCAGCAGCGCCGTGTGGGGAAAGCGCTCCTCCATCTCCAGCCGGTACTCGGACCCGCCCGCATAAAGCCGCGCCGCGGTCAGTGTGCGGGTTGACAGCGCATCACTTACAAAAAGAATGATCTGGCGGGGCTTCTGCACCACCCACATCCGTGCATACAAAACCCCCAAACCCGCAAACGCCAGAAGGCACAACAGAGCTATGATTTGATTGCGAAGTTTCATCAGGGGAAAACTATGGTCCATTGAAAACCAAACCCCCTAGGGAAGGCAATCAACGCCCTTACACCCTATCAGGTTAAATCCCGCGGGCAAACCGGGATTCCGACCGGCCCCACTGGGCGGATAACCGGTGTCTGCGGGCTCCCTCGCCTCCCCCCTAGTTGCAAAAACGCCCACAACGGGGGACCGCATCCCCCAGGGAGCGGGTAGCGTTGCATAAGCCCCTTGGCAAGGTGCGCAACTTCTCCCTCGCCAAGCTTGGACAGGCTACGTCCGGCCGGCGTGTTTGAGGGTTGACCGTGGTATGGCTACCTCTTAAATTCAAGCCTGCAGGGGACGTACCTGTTTTTAACCGACGCCGTACACACTCGACAGCCCGCTGGAGGGGGTTACACATTGCGACGTCTGGGGACGACTGGAAGGAACCAGCCTGTTGCCAACATTACGTTTACTGTTCCGAGATAGATCGCAAGCAGTCGGGTTCAAGTTTATCGTGGGGGTATAGCTCAGTTGGTAGAGCGTCTCGTTCGCAAGGATAAGCGGACTCTATTGCCCAAATAGACTCATGTAGACTCACCTGCACTAAGCGGCTCCTATTCAATGCGATGCGCTAACAAATCTGCGACTCCAATAGTACCCACGCAGACTCATTCTTTGTCGCCGGGTTACAATCCGGGTTACAATCCGACACAGTGAATTTCATAGGCATTAGGATTGTCTCCTCCTCCCCGTTCTCTCAGCTTTCCCCAAAACTTGCCAATCCACACTGTAGCCTCGGTTACTTATCGGTGACGCTGGCGAGAGTTTGCATCACCCTGTGCTTTGGTGTACGCTCCAACCAGATGTCGGTCGCAGAACTACCCATACAGATTGATCCACGGCAGGTAGCGGTCTTTTGCAAGGACCGTGGAATCCGCCGTCTAAGCCTCTTTGGCTCGGTTCTGAGGGAGGACTTTGATCCAGTACGCAGCGATGTCGACGTATTGGCGGAGTTTCATCCCGAAGCCCTGAGTCGACTGGGCTTGGACTATTTTGGTTACGGCGAGGACTTGTCCCAGATTATTGGCGCCCGGGTGGACCTTTGCTCAAGGCTGAACCGTCATATTGCTCGCTCCATTGGAAACGAAAT